>NZ_JAUBQS010000030.1:0-82812 GCF_036701355.1 Microcoleus sp. Pol12B3 | reverse complement strand
TCTATCCTTTCTCTTCGCTGTGCTTATCTCAATGGTCAACTTTCTACTTGATGTATCTGCAAAAGTGAGATGCACCCTCCAAATTAAATGTATACTTATTTTGATTTTTCACAGACCAGAGAAACTTTTCATTGCGGGGTGAAAAGAACTTGCTGTCGGCAACTCCCGCGCCGTAATTCCAGACAACTTCTTGAATCAGATAAAAAGGCACTTTGTCCCAAAGCAGTTAGGAAATTGGAATTGCTTTGGCCCGATCGCGAATTGACAAATAACCTAAATTCAGCCAAAACGCTCCTCGATCGAGGGTTACCCGGTAAACCTCCGCTATCCACAGCTCGCACCAGTTTAAATACTCATCTAACACCAAGGATTTTTCGTACTCTTTACCGATGTTATAAGGCGGGCTGGTAAGGGTTAAATCTACAAATTGATCGGGCAGCAGCTTCAATGCTTCCAAACAATCCATGTTATAAATTAAGCAATTAGGAGCTTGAAAGTACGGTTTACCTAAAATCTTCGCGATATCAGTCAAGCTCATGAAATATTGGGGAGATATTTTGTTGACAAAGTGTAAAATTTATAGTAAGTGAGTTTAAAAAAACTTGTCAAACTCATCTGGACTGGGGAATCGCCCTGTCGGAAACAAAAGGTTACAATCACAAATACATTCTATTTCCATAACATTACTGTTTATAGCTTGAAATTCTCTGTGCCAAATAACAACTCCTCAACTCAATCCTTTCAATTTGACTCAATTGACAGCGCCCTGGCAGACCTCAAAGCAGGTCGCCCCCTGGTAGTAGTCGATGACGAAAATCGCGAAAACGAAGGCGATGTGATTTGTGCTGCCCAATTCGCCACCCCCGACAACATCAATTTCATGGCCGTGAACGCGCGGGGCTTGATTTGTCTGGCATTGAGCGGCGAAAGGCTCGATCGCCTGGAACTGCCCCTCATGGTCAGCAAAAACACCGACAACAACCAAACTGCCTTCACCGTCAGCATCGATGCAGTCAACGGCGTCAGTACCGGCATCTCCGCCGAAGACAGAGCCCGCACCATCCAAGTAGCCATCCACCCGGACACCAAACCTCAAGACTTGCGCCGTCCCGGTCACATTTTCCCCCTGCGGGCGATCGACGGTGGCGTCCTCAAACGCGCCGGCCACACCGAAGCCTCGGTTGACCTCGCCAGACTCGCTGGCCTGTATCCCAGCGGCGTCATATGCGAAATTCAAAACCCCGACGGTTCGATGGCGAGGTTGCCCGAATTAATCGAGTACGCTAAACTCCACAACCTCAAAATAATCAGTATTGCCGACTTAATTAGCTACCGACTCAAGCACGATCGATTCGTCCGCCGCGAAACCGTCGCCAAATTGCCCACTCAATTTGGCGAGTTTATGATTTACGCCTACCGCGACACCCAAGACAATTCAGAACACGTTGCTATTGTCAAGGGCGACCCGGCAGAATTTAAAGATAAACCCGTGATGGTGCGGGTGCATTCCGAATGCCTGACTGGCGATGCTTTGGGTTCCTTGCGCTGCGACTGCCGGATGCAACTGCAAGCGGCACTGAAAATGATCGAAAATGTCGGTTCTGGCGTCATAGTTTACTTGCGCCAAGAAGGTCGGGGTATTGGATTGGTAAATAAACTAAAAGCTTACTCGCTGCAAGATTTGGGATTGGATACTGTAGAAGCCAACGAACGGTTGGGATTTCCCGCCGACTTGCGGAACTACGGCGTCGGAGCACAAATGCTCAACGATTTGGGAGTTAAAAAAATTCGGTTAATTACCAACAACCCGCGCAAAATTGCGGGTTTGAAAGGTTACGGGATTGAAGTAGCCGATCGCGTCCCCTTACTAATTGAAGCCACAGATTACAACTCGATCTATCTGGCAACAAAAGCCGAAAAACTCGGTCATATGCTACTGCAAACTTATTTAGTAACAGTGGCGATTCAGTGGAACGAAACGAAGGAAGAAGGTAGAAGCCAGAAAGCAGAAGGAAAAGAGGAAGATTCTGCCATTCAAAATCGGTACGAACACCTCGAAAAATTGCGACATTTGGCGGCTAACCAGCACTTGCTGCTGCAAGAAGAAGCGCGGCCGGTGGGAATAGCCCTTTTCGGAGAAGGCTCCCTCATCGTTCATCTAGGCTTCGATCAAGCCGGACTCGCAGCCCCCGACTGGTACAAAGATCCAAATCATCCTTACGTCAGGGCGATCGGCAAAATTCTGGGCGAAATCAGCACGGAGCCGAATTTGCAAACATTAGAATTCATGGTTTCCTCTGGTGGAGATCCGCTCAAAACCCTACAAGTCCAGCTCGATCGCGAGACATTCCTTTTGTCGGAATTAACCGGAATTTGCGATCGGCTCGAACCTCAAAAAATCTACAGTTTTGCTCCTCTTGCCTGAAGGCAGAAGGTAGAAGCCAACCCCCCTACCCCAGCAGGGGGGAAGGCAGAAGCCAAGAAAAAGTGTGAATTTCAGAACAATATTTGTTTATACCAGCATCTTCCTTTCGTCAGAAAGCACCTACAAATAAAAGCAGTGAATAACAATGTTGATTGCAGTCAAACAAGTCGATGTAGCGAACACTTGAGAGAGAATCGTCGCTGCACATTTATCTTATCAAAGAGTATTAATACTTATTAAAATATTCACTAGGACTTTTAGTTAATGTTAATTTTTTTAGACATTGATGGTGTACTTATTCCTGACAGAAGACATGAAACATCGAGTTTGCACACAGATATAATGAAATTTAATTCGGTTTGCCTTAATCACTTTGAAAACGTGCTTCGTTCCTATCCTAATGCGCGAATAGTAATTTCATCTTCCTGGCGTGAAATATTCCCCTTCGAGGTAATCCAGCCATTATTTTCACCAGATATCGCTATCCGTGTTATCGGATTCACCCCTTTTCTCAACCCCAAAAATATTCACCAACACAAATATTTACGACACCAGGAAGTTCTTGAGTATCTTCGACAAAATCAAGCAGAAAACTCACCTTGGGTAGCCATTGACGATATTCCAGAACACTATCCGCCAGATGCACCAGTTGTGGCTATTGATGATTACAATGGTTTTGACCAGAACTCAGCCAAGGTACTTTCAGAATATCTAACTTGATTTCAAAGGTTAGGAAAAAAGTATCGGAATAGAGAGGGTGAATTTGACATGCAAATGAACGTTGGTGACTTTCTGCACCGACTCGATCTCAGGGGACAAGCACTTAAAGGCACCAACCTTGGCGGTGCGGAACTCCGGGGAGCCAACCTCCGAGGCACGGATCTCCGAGAAACCAACCTCAGCGGCGCTATGCTCAGGTATGCAGACTTGATTGAAGCCGACCTCAGCGGTGCTAATCTCAGCGGGGCGGATTTAGCTGAATCATTTCTTAATTTAGCTAACCTTACTAGAGCTGATTTGACTGGTGCTGTCCTGCGAGAAGCTAATCTCGTAGGAGCCGAATTCACGGGCGCCAACCTCAAACAAGCAAGTTTGATCAAGGCTAATTTAGTTGGAGCCAATTTCCACGAAGCCAACTTAACCAGAGCCAACCTTAGCGGGGCAGATTTGCGCGGTTCTCAGTTGAGCGGGGCGATTTTAGACAAGGCGGTATACAACAACCGGACTATCTTTCCGGATGATATTGATCCGGGTGCACTGGGAGCATTTTTGCTAGCTCCCAATGCTTCGCTCCCTGGCTTAAATCTGGCTATGGTAGATTTGACCGAAGCCGATTTAAAAGGAGCCGATTTGCGGCGGACAAACTTATACAAAGCTATTTTATTTGGCGCAAAACTCGATCGGGCAAACTTAGCAGGAGCCAACCTCAGCGCAGCGGACTTGAGGGAAGCTAGTTTGAGCGGCACGATTTTGGAGAAAGCTGTTTACAGCAACAAAACATTGTTTTCAGAAGGCATTGACCCCGCTCTGGGCGGAGCTTATTTAATTGCTCCCAATGTATCGCTGCAAGGGGTAAACTTAACGGGAGCCGACTTAAACGGATCAGATTTAAGCGGAGCTAATTTGAGCGGTTCTAACTTAAGTTCGGTTAATCTCAAAAATGTAGACCTCAGCAGAGCTAGCTTAAAAAAAGCTTACCTCAAAGGTGCAAACTTAGAGCAAACAGATTTGAGAGGAGCCGATTTAAGTGGGGCAATTTTACACCAAGTAAACTTGAGTTCTGCTGACCTCCGGGGTGTAGACTTAACAAGGGCTGACCTCAGCGGCGCTAATTTAAGGGATGCCGATTTGAGGGAGACAGATTTCACGGGAGCTACTTTGCTGTTCGCTAACTTGAGCGGGGCCGACTTGAGAGGTGTAGACTTGACAAAAGCTGACCTCAGCGGCGCTAAGTTAACGGAAGCTGACCTCCGAAAAGCAGATTTGATGAGAGTAAATTTGGAGGGAGCAGATTTAACTGAGGCAGACTTGAGCGATGCTCATTTATTCCGAGTTAATCTCAGAGGTGCTAACCTGAAAGGTACTAACCTCAAAGGCGCAAGTTTAAAAGGGGTATTTTTGACCGACGCTTATTTGAGCGAAACGGATTTGACCGATATACATCTGAGTCCGAGTTATTTTGAATTGCCACTAGAATCGGAATGGTAATTAGTTGACTGTTAACAATCGAAAATCTAAAATCAAAACTCGCCCAGCGAAAATTGCTCGATTATTAACAATCTAAAATCTAAAATCTAAAATCTAAAATGGATCGACCGTTAGGCTCTGTTATTCAAGGTTCTCTGAGCAAGGGATTAGAAGTGCGACTGCACGCCGACGTTTCGGTGGAAGATATGAGGGTGGGGAAATTTCTAGTAGTGCGGGGGGTGCGATCGCACTTTTTCTGTATGCTCACCGACGTGTCTCTCGGAACTTCTAGCGCCCGCATTTTATCGAATCCTCCCAATCCCGACGACGATTTTCTGCTCGCAGTGCTAGCCGGTAGCAGCACCTACGGTACGATCGAACTGTCGCCGATGTTGATGTTGACTGCTGAACGAGAAAAACAGCAGGCAATTTTCGACCCGACGAAAAACGGCGGAGTTCGCGAGAATAAGCTGGCGTTAGGAAATTTGGCTTCTTTTGAGTCACAAACGGGCGCGGATATTGAGTTGCTGCCTGTCAAAACTATTCCCAGCCACTTTTCGCAGGTGTTTGATGCCAAAGAAACGGATTTTCGGGCAGTTTTTGGCTGGGAAGATGACCCGTACCGCCGCAATTTTGCGATCGGCAAACCGATTGACATGGATGTTGCTGTGTGCTTGGATTTAGACCGATTTGTGGAACGCAGCAACGGAGTTTTTGGCAAGTCGGGAACGGGAAAATCTTTTCTGACTCGCTTGCTATTGTCGGGAATTATTCGCAAGCAAGCTGCTGTCAATCTAATTTTTGATATGCACTCGGAGTACGGGTGGGAAGCAGTTTCGGAAGGGAAACAGTTCAGCACTGTTAAAGGTTTGCGGCAGTTGTTTCCCGATAAAATGCAGATTTATACCCTCGATCCAGAATCGACAAAACGCCGGGGAGTCCGCGATGCTCAAGAGTTGTTTTTGAGTTTCGATCAAATTGAGGTGGAAGACATCGCGCTGGTGCAGCGCGAGTTAAATTTGTCGGAAGCTAGTATCGAAAATGCGATTATTTTGCGAAATGAGTTGGGAAGCGGTTGGATCAACAAGTTGCTGGAAATGAGCAATGAAGATATTTCAATGTTTTGCGAAGAAAAGCGGGGAAATAAGTCTTCGATTATGGCTTTGCAGCGCAAATTAGAGCGACTGAATGATTTGAAGTATATTCGCACACGCTGCCCTAAAAATTATGTAACTGAAGTTTTGCAGTGTTTGGATGGCGGGAAGAATGTAGTAATTGAGTTTGGTTCCCACTCGGATTTGCTGTCGTATATGTTGGCGGCAAACGTGATTACTCGCCGCATTCACCAAGCTTACGTGCGGAAAGCGGAGAAGTTTTTGCAGAGCAAAAATCCGTGCGATCGCCCGCAGCCGTTGGTGATTACCATAGAGGAAGCTCACCGCTTTCTCGATCCGGCGATCGTGCGATCGACTATTTTCGGTACGATCGCGCGAGAAATGCGAAAATACTTTGTCACCCTGCTAATTGTAGACCAGCGTCCCTCCGGCATCGATGCCGAAGTCATGTCGCAAGTCGGAACGCGGATCACAGCTTTGCTAAACGATGATAAAGACATCGACGCTATTTTTACTGGCGTTTCGGGAGGGCAGAGTTTGCGATCGGTTTTGGCAAAACTCGACTCCAAACAGCAAGCATTAGTTTTGGGGCACGCCGTACCGATGCCCGTCGTCGTGCAAACTCGTCCTTACGACGAGCAATTCTACAGGGAAATCGGGGATATTGACTGGCAAGAAATGCCCGATGAACAAGTATTTGCCGAGGCAGAATCTGCCAAAATGGATTTAGGATTTTAACAACAGATTAAACCCTTATAAAATCCCTTTTTATCAGCGTTGATCTGCGTGCATCTGCCGTAAAATAATCTACTTCCTATGTTTTAATAATTAATTCAACGCGGCGGTTTTTCTCTCTCCCCACCGGGTTGTCTGAGCCGTCTAAATTATTATTAGGAGAAATCGGTTTAGTTTTGCCGTACCCTTTGGTTTGCATTCGGGTATTCTGAACCTTGAAAACGTTGATAAAATAATATTTTACCGCTGCGGCTCGCTTCTGGGAAAGTTCGAGATTATAGGAATCTTCCCCGTGGTTGTCGGTGTGTCCGTTGATGAATATTTGGGCGTTTTTGTAATGTCTCAGCAGCAGATTGATCTTGGTGAGAGTGGGTTTAGCTTGGGCGCGGACGTTATATTTGTCAAAATCAAATAAAATAGTTTCTGGCACATTAATTCTGATGCCTTCAGGTACTTTTTCGGCGTTCAACTCTGTTTCAATGTTTTTGACAGTCTCGGTTGTTATTTGTGTTGGTAGCTGCTCCTCTGTCGCAGTTTGATTAGCGGTGATATTCTCAATATTTACTGTAGTCTGAGCAATAATTTCAACTTTTACTGTAGTAGGAGTAATTGGTATTACTTCTAAGGTTGTAACTGCTGTTGATTCTGATTCAACAGTATCGACTTTAGCGGATTTACTAGCAGCCAACTGAGAGGATGAGGTCGCGAAAAGTAATGATGAGATTATCGTAGTATTAATCAGTCTAATTAGCTTTTTCATTTTCAATCACCTGTCAATTGGAATCTTGTCGAATAGGGTAATAAAACTCCTCGAATCATTGATAGTCGAATATATCCGCAAATTATTTGCTTTCGGTTGTAACCAACCTACGAATACAAACTGCCCTTTGAGCGTAGTGCCTGGTTTAATCATAATTTGGGTATTATTGGAGGGAGGTAATAAATTATATCGTTGCCCATCGTTGTCGTAGAGATACATACTATTTTCAGCATTAAGTATTACAACTTCCTTGCTACCATTGGTAATCACCATAGTCACTATAATGCTATCTTCACCAAAGGTAATTTTTGTCAGCCGTCTCCATAGTTGGTTATCGATAACGCGCAGGTCGTAAGTTTGTGCAGGTGGCAGAGAGTTTGTAGGTTTTTGGGCAACATCTAAACTCGTTTGAGTCGGACTTGGTTTTGGAGATTGAGTCTGAATTGGCGTAGGAGTTGGATTATTGGGTGCGGGGGATGCGGCGGGTTCTTGTGCTATTGGTGTTTGAACGGGAGGTGAAATTGATGGAGTTTGAATTGGCGTAGGAGTTGGGATATTGGGTGCGGACGGCGCGGCGGGTGCTTGTGCCAATGGGTTTTGCACACAGGCGACACACACCAGCGATAGTAATGCTAATTGTGGGAAATTTTTAGCTTTCATTGCAGCACCCGATCGAGCTTTTGTGCTAATTTTAATAGAGAGTGGTAGCTTTTGTTGCGGGTTTAATCTAGCCTGGAGAATTATACGAGCTACAAAGTACGCGCGTGCGTAGCTATACCGTAGGGAATCGCCCTTAAAATCTCTTTAACTAGAAAGTGCGATCGAACGTCGAAAAACTTAGACCCCAGCTTTGAGTTAGAAGCTTTTCCCCTTTCACCCCCTCACCCCTCATCCCTAACTGCCCAAAATTTGCATAAGCTTAAAGATGATGGAGATGATGGAGCCTAGGGGCACAATGAAAGTCAAACAGGGCAACAGCCAGCCTTTATACACCTTGTCGTTACTCGTAGCAGAATTGAATTAGCATATTTAAATAAAAATGTCAATAAATATTTTAAACAGTTACTGGCATCTAATACGGCGATCGAGTTCGGTTATCTCGCATCCCACCATCTAGGCAGCGAGAAAATTTCAAGCGATGATGGAACAGAGAGCAAAACAAAGCCCTCGAATTGCATGAGTCTGTTTGCATGAGTATTGTGAAGTTGAGTGGCAGTTAAAACTAACAGGGAATTCAAAACCTTAAGGAAAAATGTAGAATCTTGACCTTAAGACAGAGGTTTTTACCCTTTACGATCCTCAAAATTGGGAATAATATTGAGAAAACTAAACTCTTGCTTCACTTCGCCTGGAACTAGCCGTTAAAGCTAGCGAGCTACCGAAAATCGACGGCGATTACTGGAAAATCCAGCACAAAAGTAATCCCAAACAAAAAGCTTCTACCGATCGTCACCGATAAACAGGAGGGGAAACATCCCCTTTGTCGCAGTCTTTATCCCACTTGCAAAAGTGGGACAGGGTATCACCAACTTTTTATCTGTTGTTACAAGGAGTGCAATACTCACCCATGTCCACCACAACCCCCAAAAACAAAACAGTGAAAGCCGATCGCATGGGCAGCCGGCCATACTCCTCAACGGATACGGTTCGTACCTATCTGCACGAGATCGGTCGCGTACCCCTGCTAACCCGAGAAGAAGAAATTGTTTTCGGGAAGCAGGTGCAGCAAATGATGAAATTAATCGAAGCAAAACAAGCACTTGCTAAAGAATGGCAGCGGGATCTGACGAATCAAGAGTGGGCTGCCGAAATGGAGTTGACCGAACCTGAACTTAGCCGCATCTTACACATAGGGCGGCGGGCCAAGCAAAAGATGATTGAAGCGAATTTGCGGCTAGTAGTGGCGATCGCCAAAAAATACCAGAAACGCAATATGGAATTCTTGGATCTAATTCAAGAAGGCACCCTTGGTTTAGAACGAGGAGTTGAAAAATTTGACCCGATGCGGGGATACAAATTTTCTACCTATGCCTACTGGTGGATTCGCCAAGCAATTACCCGCGCGATCGCCCAACACGCCCGCACAATTCGATTGCCAATTCACATCACCGAAAAACTCAACAAAATCAAAAAAGTGCAGCGGGAACTTACCCAACAGTTGGGCCGGTCTCCCTCTCCTGCCGAAATTGCTGCAGCTTTGGAACTGCACCCTTCCCAAATTCGGGAATACCTGCTGATGGCAAGACATCCAGTTTCTTTGGACTTGCGGGTAGGAGACAACCAAGATACCGAACTGCAAGAACTCTTAGAAGACGAAACTGCATCTCCAGACAACTACATTACCTCGGAGTTGCTGCGGCAAGACCTCGATACTTTGATATCAGAACTGACCCCCCAGCAGCGAGATGTGATAATTCTGCGCTTCGGTTTGGAGGACGGCACAGAAATGTCTCTGGCGAAAGTCGGAGAACGGTTAAATCTCAGTCGGGAACGGGTGCGGCAGCTAGAACATCAAGCCCTTGCCCACCTGCGGCGACGCCAATCTCAAGTTCGAGAATACTTGGCTAGTTAGTCACTAATAAAAAAGTTGAGATTTACCAAAATCTCAACTTTTTTTTATGTCTATACCAGTTTAAAAAAAAGAATGTTAATGTAGGCCAGCAATTCAAACCATTAGGCAATAGGGCATTCCCAATTACTGCATTCTTTAATCTCAAACAGGACTGACGCACTATCGAAGTTAAATCAAGGGTTTGAGATTGGTTCACTACGTTGTCTTCGGACAGAAAATCGTAGTATATGCGTCCAAGACTATAAAACTTAAAATCTAAAATGGTATTATTGGACGGGTGGATTTCCCAATCAGGGTGGACGCAAAATTTATCACAGCTAAGCTTAGATTTAAGTTCAGGCATCGGGCGGGCGATCGTTCCTTCAAGTTAATAGCCAACATTAAGCAAAATACCCGGTTTCTCTACAATCTTTGTGAAACTGGTACAAGAGGCGTTTGGAACCAGCTATTTTAAATTTTGGGGTCGGGAGTGGTTTTGACTTATTTGATATTGACACGAAGTTTAGAAGCGATCGCGATCGTGCTTGCTCTCTGGCCCGGTAACTTGAGCATCGCATTCCCCGCACGCCGGGCACACGACTCGGACATCAAATCCGGCGTTTTAAGCTCGCAATCTCCGCCAAATCCTGAGCCAGATACAGCTAGCACAGGTTTAGCAGATGGCATTTACCTCTACGGCCAGTCGAGCAAGCCAGAGGAAATTAAACAAGAATATTTTGTATTTGAAATGCGGCAGAGTAAGGTAGTCGGCGCTTTTTACCTGCCTCGGTCTGCTTTTTACTGTTTTTACGGCACAAGCGATCGAACTCAGTTAAATTTAATAGTAGTGGACAGTTACGACGGCAGTCGCTCTCCCTACTCCGTAAACCTGCAACAATATTACCCAATTTCCACCATCAGCGACAACGATCGGCGCATCTTGGGTATTTGCAAAGAATCTCACAAACAGCAGGTGTGGGAAAAGTAGGAAACACGCGCTGCGCCACCAGTCAATCAATTTTAGATTTTAGATTTTAGATTTTAGATTTGAAGAAAGCAACCCCACTGATATATCGGGAGCCCCCGGACCAAATTGCTTTCGGTCAGGGTTCAGGAAACAGTAGTAAAATTGCTCCTGAGTTGAGAATTTCGGACGGACACCACACACATGGCAAGATGAAACTGCGTCGGAAAACACTATCGATCATTGGCATTACCATCGCTGGATTGACTGGCATTCTGTATGTCGCCTCCTCAAGCATCCTCTTGGGCAGCATGATCAAAGCAGAGGAACAAGAAGCCACACAGGTTGTCAAGGGAGTGCTCAATGTGTTCGGGCAAACCGCAGATGACTTTAACTCGCGCTTTGCCGACTGGTCGTCCTGGGACGACACCTACACTTTCATCCAAAACCGCAACTCAAAATTCATTGCCTCCAATTTAATTCCAGAAGGGCTGGCTAATATAAGAGTTAATATAGCCATATTTGTCAATACTTCTGGCAAAATAGTTTACAGTACGGGTTTAGACAGCCAAAAGCTGAAACTAACGCCTGTTCCAGAAGCATTAAAACGGCGCATTTCTCTCAGCGACCCGCTGTTGCAGCACCCCAACGCCAAAAGCAGCCTCGCTGGTATCCTGCTGCTACCGTCAGGGCCAATACTGATTACTTCCCGGCCTATTCTCACGACTAAAAGCACCGGCCCGATCCGAGGTACGCTGATATTCGGGCGCAATTTGGATGCTGCTGGTATTGCGAAAGTTTCTAAAATTACTCGCTTGCCGCTAATCGTACACAGCGTGCAGGAGGCTCGGTTGCCTGCAGACTTTCAGAATGCGCGAGAGAAACTGTCGGAAAAAAAACCGATTTTGGTGCGTCCTTTAAGCGAAGAGTCGATCGCGGGTTACGCTTTGATCAGGGATATTTACAACCAACCTGCGCTGCTATTGCGGGTGGATATCCCCAGAGAAATATATCGGCAAGGTCAGATTAGTTTGCTGTACCTGCTGGGGTCTGTAGCGTTAGTGGGAGTTGGGTTGGTCGGCTGCACTCTGCTACTGCTAGAGCGTCTTGTACTGTCTCGGTTGAGCGGTTTGGCGAAAGCAGTGAAGCGCGTCAGTAGCAGCCAAGACCTCTCAGTGCGACTACCGGTGACGGGCGAAGACGAGTTGTCCGACCTTGCCCATACTATCAACGGAATGTTGAGTGCGATCGCCCAAGCCGAAAGTGAACAACTTGAGGAAAAAGCCCGATACCGAGCCGTAGTCGAGCAAGCTACAGATTGTATATTCCTGTGGGACGCTCAAACCAAACGCCTTTTGGAAGCCAATACAGCGTTTAGAGACTTGCTCGATTACAGTCCTGATGCCATTTCGCAACTAACTATTTACGATATCATCGCTTACTCTAAAGACCTAATTGACAACAATATCGAGTTGCTGCTGACGGACAAACAATTCAGAATTGGCGAAGTTCTCTACCGCCGCCGAGACGGTTCCTGCGTGGATGTGGAAGTGAGCGGGAGCGTGATTTCCTACGGCGGCCGCGAGATTATTTGCACCGTTGTCCGCGACATTACCGAGCGCAAACAAGCCGAAGCAGAACTGCGAGCCTCGGAAGAACGCTACAGACTTTTGTTTAAAAATAACCCCCATCCGATGTGGGTTTACGATTTAGAAACTCTGGAATTTATAGCTGTCAATCAGGCTGCTGTCCAACACTACGGCTACACTCGCGACGAATTTCTCAACATGACCGTTGCGGACATTCGCCCCCCCCAAGAGCTACCGAGATTGCTAGAAAATTCCTCCCAAGTAGAGGCCGGTATTGAGTTTGCAGGCGTGTGGCAGCACCAGAAAAAAGACGGAACAATTATTGATGTTGAAATTACTTCTTATGCCATGCTATTTGATAGCAGAAATGCTGAATTAGTGCTGGCTCACGACGTGACCAACCGCTTGCAAGCCGAGGCAGAACTATACAAGGCAAAGGAAGCGGCAGAAGCAGCTAATTTGGCTAAAAGTCAGTTTTTGGCTAACATGAGCCACGAACTGCGAACTCCTCTGAATGCGATTATTGGTTACAGTGAGATTCTGCAAGAAGAGGCTGTAGATTTGGGAGAAGAAAATTTTGTGTCGGATTTGGAGAGAATTCACAATTCAGGTCAGCTTTTACTTTCCTTAATTAATGATATTCTAGACTTGTCGAAGATTGAAGCCGGTCACGCGGAACTTGAATTAGAAACTTTTGACGTGTCGGAGGCAGTTCAAGATGTAGCGAGAACTGTTGAACCGCTATTTTTGCGAAACACTAATCGCCTGAATGTTGAGTGTCCTAATAATATTGGCGAATTGTATTCCGATCAAATTAAGTTTACTCAAATTTTATTTAATTTACTCAGCAATGCAGCTAAGTTTACTCATAAAGGGACAATTACACTCAGCGTTGAAAAATTTAAAAATGACGAGAATAGTTGGGATTCAGAACAGTTAATTATTAAGTGTACGGATACGGGAATTGGGATTACTCCTGAACAGCTACAAAAGTTATTTCAACCTTTTACGCAAGCTGATGCTTCGACTACCCGCAAGTACGGAGGTACGGGTTTGGGTTTGGCAATAGCGCAGAAATACTCTCAGATGCTGGGGGGAGAAATTACTGTGAGTAGCGAGTTTGGCAAGGGGTCAACTTTTACTTTAACGTTGCCAGCGTAGGATATATTTAAGATTTTAGATGTGAGATTGGTGAAAAAGTCCTAACTGCAAAAAACATTAATACTCAATACCTGGTTGAGCTTTAATACCTTGTTCTCGGAATGGATGCTTAACTAATGTCATTTCTGTCACCAAATCGGCTCGTTCAATTAGTGCATCTGGCGCGCCTCTGCCTGTTAAAATAATGTGGGTTTGTTCAGGTTTTTTTTCTAACCCGGAGATTACTTGATCTACGCGCAAATAACCTAGTTTTAATGCTATATTAACTTCATCTAGAAGAACTAATTTAAATTCGGGATTGCAGATAAAAGTTAGGGATTTTTCCCAGGCTTTTTGAGCTATTTCGATATCTCTATCGCGGTCTTGCGTGTCCCAGGTAAAGCCTTCCCCCATGGCGTGGAATTCTAACTGTTTTTCCCAGAGTTGAAAAACGGCTTTTTCTGCGGGTTCCCAAGCTCCCTTGATAAATTGTACTATGGCGACGCGGTATCCGTGACCGAGCGATCGCACAACCATTCCCAAAGCGGCTGTGGTTTTGCCTTTACCGTTACCCGTATTGACTATAATTAAACCTTTTTCTTTTGAGGAGTTAGCGATTCGCTGCGCCTGTACTTCTTGGCGGCGCTGCATTTTCTGTTTGTGTTGTTCGGCTGTTAAGCCAGTGGTTTCTTTAGTTTCCATTAGATTTTTAACCGCAAATGAACGCCAATAGACGCTGATGGATGCAGACTTGTTAGTTATTGCCAGACTAGCTGCAAGTTTAGCACGAAACCCGGTAAAACATCTTCTCCTGAAAGTTCTGCAGGAGATTCCAGTATTTCGACTTCTTGTCCTTGGCGATATATTTCAACTCGGCGGGTTTTGCGGTGGATTAACCAGCCTAGCTTTACTTGGTTATTCATGTATTCTTGCATTTTGTCTTGGGTATCTTTTAAACTATCGGTGGGCGACATTAATTCCAAGACAAAATCTGGGGCGATGGGAGGGAATTTTTGTTTTTGTTCGGCAGTAAGTGCGTCCCATCTTTCCTTTTTTATCCAAGAGACATCGGGAGAACGATTTGCACCGCTGGGCAGTTTGAAGCAAGTTGAAGAATCGAAACAAATTCCCAGTTTGGTTTGTCGGTTCCAAATTCCCAAATCAGTAGCTATTTCAAAGTTGTAATTTCCTGTTTCTCCTCCGGTAGGTGGCATGATGATTATTTCTCCTTTGGCGTTGCGTTCAAATTTGACATCTGGGTTTTCGCGACACAGTTGATAAAATTGGTCGTCGGTTAGTTTAACTATGGAGTTGAAGTTGATGGTAACTGATATCATGGTATTTTATCAGGATGCGTTGGGATTTTTCTGCCACATAATGTATGTGCAGGCGGATAAATGCCGAGCGATGCAGATGCTGTAAATATTATTGATGTGGGAAAGAGGATTTGAGTAGTAGTTTTTGGGAGGCACTTGTGATATCATTATATCACCTACTTACAACTAGATTTACCTAGTTTTATAAAAAGCTTTTTGGAGAAAAGACTTACAGACATACCAATAATAAAATGCAATGTTGATTTCACTAAACAATTTAGGTACTCCCTCTAGTAAACTGGAGACTATCTTGTTTTTTAAATGCAGGGAATCCACGCCGATCGCAAAAAACAACAAGCCCAAACCAGCTAACAGTATTTGGTAGGGAGTAAACTGTAGTTCTCGCCGAAAAAACCATCCGTAGGATGACAAAACAACGGCGTACAAAAGACTTACTCCTAGCTTGGGAATTCCCAGTGCTACCATATATATATGAATTCTGTAAATTTCATTTAGTAAAAATCCACCTGTTAACAAAGCCGAAAATAGAATAAATCGATTTTCTGAAGTGCGCGGTTGAATACTTTGAGCTAATTTATAGGTAAAAGTACAAACAATGACTGGTACAGAACATAAAATCTGGAAAGTCCGAGTTAACAAGGCGACATTGGGATTGGGGGAAAAATAAGGGTGAAAGAATAAATCGCTGACTTTTAAACCGGAAAGTTGAGTAAAAATTATCAGCAGCGCCACTAGGAAGAAGGATAAACAATTTAGTCGGACAACCAAGCGAGAAATAGTCATCAGCAATTAATACCAAAAATTAGGTTTACTGCCAAAATACAAAAAAATTATATCACCAATATCTCTGGAGATTTTGCTAAACTTAATCATGAGTGTTATCAAAATAAGGAGACAGTCATGCTGTCAGTGAAAGAAGCAGAATCGATCGTTCTAAATTTGGCGCAACCCCTCGACAGTCAGCGGGATGTAGAAACTGTAGACTTGCTGGCAGCATCGGGGCGCATTTTGGCGGCACCCGTCACTGGTTCCCTGGATTTTCCTTATTGGGACAATTCGGCAATGGATGGGTACGCGGTACGCTTTGCTGATGTAGAAAACTGTAGCGCCGAAAAACCAGTGGTACTCGAAGTAGTTGAAGAGATTCCAGCGGGATATCTGCCTAAAAGTACGGTGCAATCGGGGCAAGCTGCGCGAATTTTTACGGGTGCTATGATGCCAGCGGGTGCTGATACGGTGGTAATGCAGGAAGAAACGAGGCGAGAGGGCGATCGCATTTTTATCTTAGTTTCTCCTGAAAAACCGCAAGCATTTGTCAGGCCGGGAGGCGCTTTTTATCAAGCAGGAACAACTTTGCTAACTCCCGGTACAGTTATCAATGCCCCAGAAATGGCGGTGTTAGCAACTGCCCAGTGCATTCAAGTTCCAGTTTATCGGCGGCTGCGGGTGGCAATTTTTTCTACTGGTGACGAATTGGTATCGCCTGACGAACCTTTGGCACCGGGGAAACTGGTAGACTCGAATCAGTATGCTTTGACAGTTTTGTTGGCGCAGATGGGATTTGAACCGATTCGATTGGGCATTGTTCGTGATAATGAAGATGCCTTAAACAAGGCGATATCCCGGGCTGTTGCGACGGCGGATGTGGTGCTTTCTACGGGGGGCGTCTCGGTAGGAGACTACGATTATGTCGAGAAAATTTTGGCGGATTTGGGAGGAAAAGTTCACATTAGTTCTGTGGCGATTAAGCCGGGGAAACCTTTAACGGTTGCTGAGTTTAAACGAGGTGAAAAAAATGATGATTCTCCGAGTTTTAGTTCGGATTGTCTCTATTTTGGTTTGCCGGGAAATCCGGTTTCGGCTTTAGTCTGCTGTTGGCGGTTTGTTGTGCCTGCTTTGAGAAAAATTTCTGGGCTTGCCGCGGATGCTTGGGGGCCGGAGTTTGTCAAAGCGAGGTGTAATGCTGAATTGCGATCGCCTGGTCGGCGCGAAACTTATGTTTGGGGTAAACTACATTTAGTTGCCGGAGTCTGGGAATTTGAACCTGCTAGCGGCAGCCAAAATTCAGCGAATTTAATTAACCTCGCCTATACAAGTGGTTTAGCAGTTTTGCCACCAACGGATACCTGGATTGTACCGGGCGAATTCGTGGAGGTTTTAAAAGTTAGTCATTAGTTAGTTGTTATTTGTTATTTGTTATTGGTTCGGTATAAGTTCAGGTAAAATATTAACAACTAAGTAATCTTCCTTCTTCCTTCTTCCTGGCATCTGTTACATCCGTTACACAATCCGTTGCCGAACTTCCTTCGTATTATGAAAATTTTAATTGTTGAAGATGACCCGATGATGCAACTGGGATTAGAGCAAGTTTTAGCCGATTCCCCAGAAATAGAAATAGTAGGACAAGCAGAAGACGGCTATTTAGGCGTAGCAGCCGCACTGAAACTAAAACCTGATATTATTGTAATGGATATCGGTTTGCCGCGGCTGGACGGCATAGCAGCGACGCAGCAAATTAAAGCACAACTGCCAGAAGTTAGAGTAGTAATGTTAACTTCTCACACGGCAGAAACTGAAATTATTGCTGCCCTTTCTAGTGGTGCTGATGCTTATTGTATTAAAGGTGCTTCCGTAGACAGGCTGTTAGCAGCGATTGCAGCCGCAGCAGAGGGAGCTACATATCTTGACCCTCAAATTGCCCGGACGGTCATCGAACACCTCAAACCCCCGATACCTGCCTCTACAACTACTTTTGGTCAGTTGTCACAGCGGGAATTGGAGGTCTTAAAATTAATGGTGGAAGGTAACAGCAATCCGGAGATAGCAGCGGCGCTTTACTTGAGTCCAAATACTATTAAAACTCATGTTCGCGGTATTATGAATAAGTTGGCAGTGGATGACCGCGTGCAAGCAGCCGTTGTAGCGCTGAGAACTGGATTGGTGTAAAGAAGGAAGTTCGGCAACGGATTTAACGGATTTAACGGATGGATGTTGATGGAAGAGGGTAGTTCGGAAACGAATTGTTTGACGGACTTAACGGGGATCGGGAAGAGCTTCGAGGGCAGAATTCTTAGTGGCAAATTGCTAATTACCACTTACTAATCAGCAATTTCCAATTTCCAATTTCCAATTATCAATTACTAGCAATTTGAGTGATATAATGTATGTCTGAGTGGATAGAAATCGGTAAAATTGTAGCAGCTCAAGGCTTGGACGGGGAAGTGCGAGTCTATCCGGATTCGGATTTCCCGGAAAGATTTCTCGAACCGGGGAAGCGGTGGATTTTGCACCCTAACAAAAGTGAACCGGAGCCGATCGAGTTTTTGGGCGGTCGTTACATTCCGGGTAAAGGGCTGTATGCCGTAGAGGTAGAGGGTGTCGAGGACCGCGATGGTGCTGAGGCGCTGCGGGGCTGTAAGTTGTTTGTTGAAAAGACCGATCGACCTTACCTCGAACCTGATGAGTTTTACGTCCAAGATTTGATCGGTATGGAAGTTGTGAACCAGTTAACCGGAGAAATCCTAGGCAAGGTAAGTGATATTATTCCCGCAGGTAACGACCTTTTAGAAGTAGAAACGAATCTAACGCCGCCGGAAACTGCCGTCGCAGAATTAGAAAAGCCAAAACAGCCGGAAACTCCCAAAGCCAACGCTGACCCCAGAAATACCCGCAAACCACGGAAAATTCGCGTTAAAGAGCCTAAATCCACAAAAATATTGATTCCTTTTGTGGAAGAGATTGTGCCAATTGTGGACTTAGAACAAGGCAGAATTGAAATTGTGCCTCCTCCTGGTTTGTTGGAATAATATCATGTCCGGTCGCTCGACCGGACATGATATTAGTTATTAACAATTCCCAATCCCCAATTCCTAATGTCCACTATTATCTTTTCCTCTATTTGTAGACCGCACTATCAAGTAACTGATGGAAAGCGCGAAAATTGCAATCGCCAAACCAATCAAGTCGGCTGCGGTTTTCTTTTCCAGGTCAAGAATGATGATTTTTCGAGATACTGCTATCAAGGAAGTTACAATAACTAGCTCTACTTGAATTACGTGCTTTTTCAGATAAGCTGTAATATTTTCCAATATTTCTAAAGCAATTAAAACATTTAAAAATAACCCAAATATGACAAACAACGTGTCTTTTAACAAATCATCACTGTGGTTTACCCATTCTTTTCCTAAAAAAATCAGCAAATCGCAAACGCTGAGGAGAATTACCCAAATCATCGCGAGTGATAAAATTTTCGATATTATTACTTCTACACTTTCTGTAAAATGCAGAAATTGTTCCTCATTTCCTAACTTAGAAATTTGCCTAAATATTTTTTTCAGCATACCAGTGATTTAATCATCATTCTTGATGATTTTGTCATTGTTCGGTACACTTTGCAAGCGCCAAACTCTGCGAGTGCGTAGTTGCACGGCGGGAACCGGGCACTGGGGAAGGAGGCTCTCTCTGCCTGTTATATTTTATAGTTCGGGTCAGCTAGGAATCGATCGCACGCCCTCGAACTCCTAATTAATAATTTTTGCCATAAAAAAGCCTCAAACTATTGTCTAGCAATAGTTTGAGGATTTTAAGGCGCGGTACGACCACTGAACTAACTATCTATTCTCCACAGAGAATGATTGTTTACTCTCAGCTTGCTCCGACGCAATATACAATATAGCTAAAAATTTAGCTCGGGTGGTTTAGTAGCGACGAGAATTGCCACCGCGATCGTTGTTACCCCAGTTACCGCTGTTAGAAGAACCACGTTCTTCGCGGGGTTTTGCCTTATTGACCTTGAGGTCGCGACCCATCCACTCAGCACCGTCAAGAGCCTCAATGGCTGCGGCTTCTTCGGCTTCAGTAGACATTTCTACAAAAGCGAAGCCCCGCATCCGACCTGTTTCCCGGTCAGCAGGCAACTGAACGCGCTTTACTGTACCGTACTCTCCAAAAGTTTGGTTGAGGTGCTCCTGCGTTACTTCGTAGGATAAATTGCCGACATAGATTGACATTGAACATTCTCCAGAATCAGAGTGTGTAGAGATTTAAATCCGGAGGAACGCCGATCGAACGAACTGTACTGCCGAAAATAAAGCCTTGTAAAACCATTATAGCACCTTGAGGTGCAAACGGCAATTGTCTGACTCGATTAATTAAAAAGAAAGCAGAAGCTATTCGCCAGAAGGCATTCTGCGGAAGCAAAAACCCCCAATCAAAGAAGGAAAAACTCACAATACATAAATTTACATAAATTTAATTTTCCTTATTCCCTGGCTCTGCCGGGGAAACGCAGTTTTTAGGCTGCGTAATGGCCTAACGATTTTAGGTTTTAGATCTGGGATGTGAGATTTAAGATTTATGTATAGGGTATGTCCGGATTCAAAATTGCTTGATCGAGAGAGGTTGTTACCCCAAAAAACGGATACAAGCCCGGGACTCCTGTCGGGAAGAGTGCAAAATTTTAGACTCTTGTTCAAGAACCCAGATTCATGTGTGGAGTAAATCTCCAATAGTTCGACTGAGCGCGATTGACTGAGCGCTCCCCAAACGTATCGCCGAACGTCCACCACGTTCCTCCCGATGTCTAAAGCCTGGGGCTTCCGGCTCGTTCTTCGGTGATTTGTAACATCCCGTAGTTGGACGGCAGCTCAAGAAGTGACGGCAAGGGTGGATTTTGCCCAATTAAATTCCCCAACTTCTGCGACAACTTCCGCAGCAGTGTCTGCCCCAACCAGGACCAACTGTACCGCACAAGCTTTTAACTCAGGCTGTTTGGAATCTGGACAGCTTGCAGCATGAGTCATAGCATTGGCTTCAGCACCTTCAGCCCAGAGAGAACCCCAGTGCATCGGTACAAATAGCGTACCTGGGGCGATCGCCTTTGTGACTTTTGCTGGAAACTGCGCCTTACCGCGGCGCGATCGAACTTCCAGCAAATCTCCCTCCTTAATCTGCAATTTGGCAGCATCGCGGGGGTGAATTTCCAAAAACGGATCGGGGTGCAATTGATTAATTTTCTCTGTTCTACCCGTCCGCGTCATCGTGTGCCAGTGTCCGTAAACTCTCCCTGTCGTCAACACAAACGGATAATTCGGATCGGGAGGTTCTGACAGTCCCCGGGAGTGATATGCCGAAAATCTCGCCCGCGCGTCAGGAGTGTGAAAACGCCTGTCAGTATACAGCCGTTTCGCTTCGTTCGCTGGATGCACACCCTCGTTTTCCCGGCAAGGCCACTGCTGGGGGCCTTGTTGGCGGATGTATTCGTGGCTCAGACCGGTCATGTCGCAAGGCTGGCCGCGCGTCAACTGGGCGTACTCTGTAAAAACCTCCGCACTGTTCTCGAAAGCAAAGTGTTCGGCAAAACCCAACCGCCGTCCCACCTCGGCGAAAATCCTCCAGTCGTCGCGGGCTTCCCCGGAGGGAGTGTCGAAACCGGGACAAAGCGTCACCCGGCGTTCGGAATTCGTCATTACTCCGGTTTTTTCGCTCCACTGCGTTGCCGGCAGCAGGATATGAGCGTAGGCCGAGGTTTCAGTGGGATAGTAAGCTTCTTGATAAATAGTAAAGGGCGATCGCAGCAAAGCGGCTTTAGTGCGTTCCAAATCCGGCATACTCACCACCGGATTGGTAGCTGCAATCCACAGCAACTCGACTTCGCCAGTTTCCAAACCGGTAATCATCTCCCAAGCTGTGCGGCCCGGATTCGGGGAAATGCTTCCCGGTGCGATTCCCCAAAACTCCTCGACTTGGGTTCTGTGTTCGGCATTTTTCACAAATCGGTAGCCTGGGAGCAAGTGAGACAGTCCTCCGGCTTCCCGCCCTCCCATCGCGTTTGGCTGGCCGGTGAGGGAAAACGGGCCGCATCCCGGTTTGCCGATTTGACCGGTCATCAAGTGCAAATTAATCAGCGATCGCACCTTTGCCGTGCCTTCCGACGACTGATTCATCCCCATCGACCACAGCGACAAAACCCGCTGCGACTGTTCCCAGTAGTTGGCCGCCGTTTCTAACTCGCCCACAGTAATGCCGCAGCGCGAGGCTACAAACTCCGGCGTGTAGCTGCTAATAACCTCAGCAAAAGCTGAAAAATTCGCCGTGCATTCTTGAATAAATTCAGCATCTATTGCTTGCCTGCCTAACAGCAAATATGCAATTCCGTTAAGCAAATCTATATCCGTACCTGGTTTAATTGCTAAGTGCAAATCCGCCGCTTCTGCAGTCGGAGTCCGCCTTGGATCTACCACAATCATTTTGACATGGGGATGCTTTTTGTGGTATTTTGCTAATCGATTGAATACGATCGGATGACATTCCGCTGTATTGCTGCCGATAATAAAAGCGCAATCTGTTAATTCTAAATCGTCGTAACAGCAAGGCGGCCCGTCCGAGCCAAAGCTTTGAACGTATCCAGAGACTGCTGAAGACATACACAAGCGAGAATTAGCATCAAAATTATTAGTCCCCAGACAACCTTTCATTAGTTTCTGGGCAATATAATAATCTTCTGTTGCGAATTGACCCGAACCGTAAACGCACAAAGCATCGGGGCCGCTGGTGCTGCGAATTGTTTGGATGCGGTTAACAATTGCATTGAGAGCTTCGTCCCAGCTAGCGCGGCGGAAGGGTTGGTCGAGACTATCTCGCATCATCGGATACATTAGCCGATCGCTCCGAATCGACTCTGCTACGGTTGCTCCCTTAATACAAACCATGCCCTGGCTCGATGGGTGACTGCGATCGCCCCGGACTTTCCAACTTTGTTTTTTGTCGGCTACAACTTCTAGACCGCAACCTACACCGCAGTAAGGGCAAAGAGTTTTTATAGTTTCCATCTGGTGATTTTAGATGCTAATTTTTGAAAGCTAATGGGTAATTCGTAATTTGTCATTATAGTCGGAACTGAGGGCTCCTGCAAATAACGTGTCAATCATTACTAAATTTCCGCATATATGCTTCCTAGAAACGGACAATACCCTGAGTTAAAATTACCCGCTTTCTTAAGAAAAATCGCGCTCGCTCTCGCTTGCATTCAGCTTTTTGCTGCTACTAAATCTTCCTCTAGTTGATAAAAGTTTAACCTAACTCTTATCACCCCCAGAATGGGGGCTAGGAGGAATTATTGCCTAATTCACACAGCGCCCAGGTACTACTTTTGACCTAGTTGTTGATAGTAATGTGAGATTGAGTGCGGGAGTATTAGGTCGGCTATTTCTCTGATTTAACTTCAAATACGCCACCGTTGGTGGGGCTAAAAGTTACTTGGAAGTCAGCAGTTTTTTCAGCGCCTGCTGTGGCGCCGGCAGGAGTTTGCAAAACAGGCAGAGGAGTTTCTTTGACGAAATCTTTAGCTGCTTTATTTGTGGGATCGAACTGTAGGATATCGCCGTTTTGTTTTACTTTGACCCGATAAGTCAAGCTTTCAGTAAATGTCGGAGTTGTTCTCCAGGTTTGGTCGATTTGTGCATACAATTGCTTTCCGATCGCATCAAGTTCGGCTGGGTCAGAAATCTCTGATGTGGCACTGGTTGCTGCATTGGGCGCGGCGGCGGTGTTAGTGGCAGCAGCGATGGCTGCAGGGCTGGCATTCGGTGCAGGACTTGCAGCAGCGATGGCTGCAGAGCTGGCATTCGGTGCAGGACTTGCAGCAGCGATGGCTGCAGGACTTGCAGCAGCGATGGCTGCAGGGCTAGCAGTCGGTGCGATCGAACTTGCTGCGATTTGCGGGCTGGTGGGTGAACTCACAACCGCCGCAGTCGCCGCCGGAGGTGCAGTTTCTTCTAGTTTCGCTTGCTTTAGCTGGCTGGAAACAACAGACATATTGACGGCAGCTAAAGTAACCATTGCTACGAACCACGAGGCTGCCAGGATGCCGCGTTTGATCGGCGAAGCTTCTGGGGCTTCGGCAGCGTGAGACACAAAAGGTGCTGTTGCGATCGGCTTGTTAGCAGTCTCCGCAAGCGCAGGCTTTTTGCTAGCAGGTAATGGCATCGGTAGCGCGACGGCTTCTGTCTCCGAGTCCGTTGCTTCACCTTCTTCGTGGTGGGCGTAGCGAGAAAACAGGAACTCCAAAGCAAAGTTACGCAGTTCGTAGTATTTCGGGTCTTCCATAATCCGCGCCCGGTTGCGGGGACGGCTGAACGGAACGTGCATATCTTCGCCGATGGAAGCTGCTGGCCCGTTGGTCATCATCACGATGCGATCGGCCAAAAACAAAGCCTCATCAATATCGTGAGTAATCATAATGACGGTAATTTTTTCCTTCCGCCAAATTTTCAGCAATTCTTCCTGCAACTCTTCTCTGGTAATCGGGTCTAGAGCTCCGAAAGGTTCGTCCAAAATCAACAGTTTGGGACGAGTTGCCAGAGCTCTGGCGATCGCCACCCGCTGTTTCATCCCCCCGGACAATTGGCCCGGTCTTTTGTTACAAGCTTCGGTCAGCCCGACTAATTCCAAGTGTTCCTTGACGATCGTATTGTGTTCGTCTGTGGACTTTTCCGGGTAAACATTTTCAACGCCGAGGTGAATGTTTTCCGTAGCAGTCAGCCATGGTAGCAGCGAGTAGTTTTGAAACACCACCATGCGATCGGGGCCTGGTTCAGTAATCTGCGAACCTTCCAGGGCTACTTCTCCGTTTGTCGGCCCGTTAAATCCCGCAATCATATTCAGCAAAGTTGATTTGCCGCAGCCAGAGTGACCGATCAAACAAATAAATTCGCCTTCATTAATAGTCAGGTTTACACCGTCGAGAACGACGTAAGGGCCTTTAGGAGTTTCGTAGACTTTCGATACGTCTTTAATAGTAAGAAAGCCTTGCTTGGGCGTTTGAAGTGTGGTTGTTTGGGGGGTTTTGAGAGTTTGCATATTTTCAGGAGGGGGATTTTGGGTTGGGGAATTAGACATGACAACTTTCGATTGAGAATTTGAAATTAGGGAGTTAGGAAGCGGAAAATGTGGAGTCTTGTTTCCTAATTTCTTGCTCCTCATTCCCTCTTCCTATTTGCTGGTTATGCTGGCAGTTTGATGGAACATTGACTGCCTATTTGTTCAATTAAAATTTCTTCAATGCGGAGGGCGCGCTTAATTTTGACATTTTGAAGATACTGGATCGGGTCGTCTAGATTAAACACAGTGCCGTCAAATAGCTCGATCGTCCGGCGATCTCTGGCGATATCCGGCAAACCCAATTCGCGCACTGCTTGACCGAAAACATCGGGCCGCAAAACTCGATCGACCACTTCCACCCAGTTTTTCGGGAACGGGATCAGCCCCCAGCGAGCCATCTGCGCCATCACCCACACCATTTCTAGGCGGTCTGGACAATTGGTTTTGTCAACGTAGAACTGGTTGAAGTTGTAGAGCATTTCTGGTTCTGCCTCCGTACCGGAGTTGTACGGGTCGAGGAACCCCGGACGGATATCTTTCGGATCGGCGCCGATGTATTGTTCTTGGCTGATCAATGCTAGGACTTCTTCGCGGTTGCGGCGGTCGTCGCAGTAGTCGCAGGCTTCCAAAAGCGCTTTGACGAGGGCGAGGTGGGTTTGAGGATATTTCTGAGCCCAATCTTCGGTAACACCGAGAACTTTTTCGATGTGTCCGGGCAAAATATCGAGGGAACGGGCCATGACAAAACCCGTACCGCTGTTGACTGCGTGGGAGTTCCAGGGGTCGCCTGAACAGTAGCCGTCAATGTTGCCTGCTTTTAAATTCGCTACCATCTGGGGGGGCGGAATCACGGTCAAGCCCACGTCGAGGTCGGGGTCGATACCGCCGGCGGCCAGCCAGTAGCGGAACAGCAGATTGTGCATGGAGGCGGAGTGTACCATGCCCAAGGTGTGAACTTTATCGGGACTCTTGGCGATCGCGGCTTTGAAACCCTCTAATGTCCGAATGCCTTGTTTGTAAAGGTCTTTGCTGAAAATAATCGAATTGCCGTTGCGAGACAGCGTGAGGGCGCTACAGACGGGCACAGGGACTTCACCGTCGAGCCCCAACAGCATACCGATCGGCATTCCTGCGACCATCTGCGCCGCATCCAGCCGTCCTTCGGCGACTCCTTTGGCGATCGCTTTCCAGCCCGGTTCGCGGCTGAGAGTAACTTCTTCCAAGCCGTGGGCTTTGAAAAATCCTTTTTCTTTAGCTACTACTAAGGGGGCGCAGTCGGTGAGGGGAATAAAGCCGATGTCGAGGTTGATTTTTTCCAGACCGTTGCGGGCGATGACAGCGGGCTGTTGTTTGGCCCGGCGCTGTTTGACCCGCTTTTGCTGGTTGAGGAAGTAAACCATTTCGTTACGCAGCGCGTAGTAACTCGGATGGTTGACAACTTCCATGCGCTTGCGGGGGCGGGGAATGTTCACTTCGAGGATTTGCCCGATTTGCGCTTCCGGGCCGTTGGTGAGCATCACAATGCGATCGCTCAGTAATAAAGCTTCGTCCACGTCGTGAGTTACCATCACGCTGGTGACTTTGCTTTCTTCGCAAATTTTCATCAACTGGTCTTGCAAACCGCCGCGAGTTAAAGCATCGAGGGCGCCGAAGGGTTCGTCTAGCAACAGCAATTTTGGGCGAATCGCCAGGGCGCGGGCGATCGCCACTCTTTGTTTCATCCCCCCAGAAATTTCGCCCGGGCGTTTGTCAGCGGCGTGTCCGAGTCCGACTAATTTAATGTGGTGTTCGATCACCAACTCGCGATCTTCTTTAGAGTTACCGCTGTAAATTTCCTCTACCGCTAGGGCAATATTTTCGCGCACCGTCAGCCAAGGTAGCAGCGAGTAATTTTGAAACACCACCATTCTATCCGGGCCTGGGTCGCGGACTTCGCGCCCTTCTAAAGTAATCCCGCCCTGACTTGCTTTGTCGAGGCCGGCGATGATATTTAGCAGCGTAGATTTGCCGCAGCCCGAGTGTCCGATTAAGGTGATGAATTCTCCTTTTTTAATTTTAAGTTCGATATTTTTAAGAGCGATGTATTGCTCTCCATTGGGCAAGTTAAATACGCGGTCAACGTGGTCTACTTCAACAAATACTGACATGGTAATTTTAGGTTGGTTTGTAATTTGTAAGATGCTGATTATTAATTGGGCATTGGGCATGGGGCATTGGGCATTAATTTACGACTAATTTCTACCAGTTTGTAGTTGGCAACCATTCCCCATTCCCCATTCCCCATGCCCGATGCCAGATGCCCAAATTCTATTTCTGTTCTTCCGGAACTACTTTGGAAGCGATGAAACCAACGATTCTGTCTAAAATTAAGCCAACAATTCCTACATAAAGCACTGCTAGAATAACTGCGCTGAGTCGAGAACTGTTGTAAGCGTCCCAGATGAAGAAGCCGATGCCGACGCCGCCGACTAACATTTCCGCAGCTACGATCGCCAGCCAAGACAAACCGATACCAATTCTCAAGCCAGTGAAGATGTAAGGAACTGAAGAGGGGAGCAGGATTTTCCAGAAGTATTTTTGATTGGGGAGGCGCAAGACGCGGGCGACGTTTCTGTAGTCTTGGGGTATTTGTTGAACGCCTACTGTGGTATTAATTAAAATCGGCCAAATTGCTGTAATTAAGATTACGAATAGTGCTGATACTTCGTTAGCTTTTACCCCCATGCCTTCAAAGGGATTGAACTGTTGAAATACTGCCAGGGCGATCGGCAGCCAAGCCAGGGGCGGGATAGTTCTGAATACTTGAAACAGCGGGTCTAAAGCATCGAACATTAAGGAGTTTGTGCCGATCAGGATTCCCAAACTGATGCCGAGAACTGCTGCTAGAGTAAAGCCGATCGCCACCCGCTGCAAACTAGCCAAAATTTGCCAGAACAAGCCTTTGTCTGTACCGCCGTTGTCGAAGAAAGGATTGATAATCAGATTCCAGCTTTCTTGGACAGCTTTGATTGGCCCGGGCAAGGTGGATGAGGCATCGTGGCAGAGGATTTGCCAGATTATGAGCAGAACTGTAATTGCTACCAGCGGGCGGATGATTTTTCTGCGGTTTTTTTGAACCTGATCCAGAACGAAATTTACTGGATTTTTGCTTTTAGTAACAGCGAGGTTTGTTGCCATTTTTGTTTTGCAGTATTGTGAATAATCGATTATTTGTAGATACTTTGAACAGAGTTGAGCAGGTTTTGAACCTGGAACGCACCCTGCGTTTCACTCGGCCCAACACCGTCAATTTTAGGTATTTGTCAACTGTCAACAGTCAACTGTCAACAGTCAACAAACTAATTATGCTTTTTTGATTGCCAGACCATTCAGATATTCTTGTGGTTTTTCTGGGTCAAACTTTACGCCGTCAAAGAAGGTTTCAACACCGCGAGAAGTGGTAGTAGGAATTTGGGTGGCGGGAACGCCAAGTGCTGTCGCTGCTGCTTTCCAAATATCTTCGCGGTTAACTTTATCAACCGTGGCTTTGATGTCGGTAGTTGCCGGCATATAACCCCAACGAATATTTTCAGTTAAGAACCAAGTATCATGGCTCTTGTAGGGATAAGAAGCATTATCAGCCCAGAATTTCATCGCCACTGGGCTGGCAGCTTCAATGCGGCCGGTACCGTAGTCAATTTGACCCTTAGAGCGACCGATAATATCTGCTACTGGCACTTTTAACCACTTATCTTGAGAGATTATTTGGCACATCTCATCGTGATTTTCTGCCTTGTCGCACCACTGCTGGGCTTCCAGTACGGCCATTGTTATTGCTTTAGCAGCTTTGGGGTTTTTCTCAACCCAATCTCCTCTTAAAGCGAAAGCTTTTTCTGGGTGGTCTTTCCAAAGTTCTCCGGTTACTAACGCGGTGTATCCTACCTTTTGAGTAACTAGCTGAGCATTCCAAGGTTCGCCTACGCAAAAGGCTTCCATGCTGCCAGATTTCATGTTCGCTACCATTTGGGGCGGGGGTATGGGAATTACGGAAACATCTGTATCTGGATTAATACCGCCGGCTGCTAGCCAGTAGCGCATCCACAAGTCGTGGGTGCCACCGGGAAAAGTTATAGCAATTTTTTGATTGGCGAGGGCTTCTTTGAGAGGTTTGCTGTCAGTACCTACTTTTAAATCTAGGTATTTTTTGCTGAGGGAAATTGCTTGACCGTTAGTATTTAACCGGGCAACAATGTTCATCGGCACTGGCTGATTGCCTTTGGTAATAGTGCCTAATGTCATTTGGTAAGGCATCGGGGATAAGATGTGGGCGCCGTCAATCCCACCTTTTTCGGAACCGAGTTCTAAGTTGTCGCGAGTAACTGGCCAAGATGCTTGTTTGGTAACTTGTACGTCTTTCATCCCGTACTTGGCAAATAACCCTTTTTCTTGGGCGATGATTAAGGGTGCTGAGTCGGTGAGGGCGATGAATCCGAGTTTGGCTGCGGTAACTTCTGGGGCATCGGCAGGGTTGATGTTGACTGCTGGTGCGGCGCTGGGTGATGCGCCGCTGGGAGTTGCGCTAGAGGTGGTGGAAGTGGAAGCGGAACTGCAACCGTGGGCGAGAAGGGTGCCGGCTGCTGTTGCTCCAGCGGTGATGATGAATTTTCTTCTGGAAAGGTTGCTCATTTGTCTTGAATTGTTGTTGTACTTTGAGATCGTGGAAATGTGAGATGTGAGATTGATTCGCGACCTTCGCATCGCATCTCACATTGTGAGATTAGGCGTCGATCGACACTTTGCCGATCGCCCGGGCGCTGCAAGCTAAAATGAACCCTGGTTCTAAGTCTCGGGCCGCGTCGGGTTGGCTGTCGTAGACTGTTTGGCCTTCTAGGAGTTTCTGCTGGCAAGTGCCACAGCTTCCGGACCGACAATTGCTGTCAAGTTCGACTCCGGCCCGTTCGGCAACATCGAGAATGAACTCATCTTCGCTGCAAGGAACTTCTTTGCCCGATCGAGCGAAAATGACAGTAGATGTCTGAGGTTTTGCTGCGGGGACTGCCGTTTCGTCCCTGTCAACCGTCAGTTGCAGTTGCCGGTTCAGCACAGCTACATCCCCTGTAATCTCTTTGGGAACTGCCCCAAACTGCTCGACTAACAATTGATGCAGCACTGGTTTGAGGTCTTCGCAAGGGATGCTTTTTTGGACGCAAGTACCCAAATGAGCGTCTTTTCCGACCGTGCCTCCCATGTAAATGTCTACACCTTCGAGGGTTTTGCCGTTCTTGCGAACTTTTGTTCCCATCAAACCGATGTCTGCTACTTGGGGTTGACCGCAGGAATTGGGGCAACCCGTCCAGTGAATTCTCACAGGTTTGGGAACTGACAGTTCGCCTTCGAGTTCCTCAATCATTGCCACGGATCGGCTTTTGGTTTCGATGAGGGCAAAGTTGCAAAACTTGGCGCCGGTGCAGGAAACCAAGGCTCGCGTCAGCGGTGCGGGATCGATCGAAAAACGCTGCAACAGCGGTTCTTTGACCAGCGATTCAATCCGCGAGTCGGGAACGTTGGGAACAATCACGTTTTCTTCCACAGTGAGCCTGAGCTCGCCGCTGCCGTAAACCTCGGCGATTCGGGCCAAATCGAACAAATCCGATGCCTGCAGCCGTCCGACTGGAACGTGCAGCCCTACATAGTTGAGCCCTGATTGTTTTTGGGGGTAGATGCCGATGTGGTCGCGTTTGTCCCAGGTGATTTCATCTTTGGGCGCGGCGGCGGGCAAAGTGCGACCTAATTCTTGTTCGACTTCGGCTCGGAATTGTTCGATTCCGAGTTCGTCAATCAGCCACATCAGCCGCGATTTTTGGCGGTTTGCTCTCGGGCCTTGATCGCGAAACACAGTTAAAATTGCTTTGCACAAATCTACAACGTCGCTGGGACTTGCCCATGCGTTGAGAGGAATTGCAGCTTCGCAGCGTTTGGCAGAGAAGAAACCGCCGACTAAAACGTTAAAGCCGATGTTGCCATCTTTGTAAGCGGGTACGAAGGCGATGTCGTTGATTTCTGCGTGGACTGAGTTGTCGCGGCAGCCTGCGATCGCAATATTAAACTTTCTCGGCAAATTTGAAAACGCGGGGTTGCCTTCGCCGCTGTTCGTAATCATGTCTTGGACTTGGTTCACCAGTTCCCGCGTATCTATCAGTTCGTCGGCGTCCAGGCCCGCGACTGGGGAACCCGTGATGTTGCGTACGTTGTCCATGCCCGACTGGATGCTGGTCATGCCCGCTTCTTTGAGGCGGCGGAAGATGTCGGGTACATCTTCAATGCGAATTCCGCGCAATTGCAGGTTTTGTCTGGTGGTGATGTCGGCGCTGCCGTCGTCGCCGTAGCGTTGGACGATTTCTGCTAGCGTTCTGGTTTGATTGCTAGTAATTATGCCGTTGGGCAAGCGCAGCCGCATCATGAATTTGCCGGGAGTTACTGGCCGAAAGAAGATGCCGAGCCATTTGAGGCGGTGCTCGCGATCGGTTTCGTCCATTGCTTCCCAGCCGATTGTGGCGAAGTGGTCGAGTTCGGCTTTTAATGCTAAGCCATCTTTTTCGGCTTTGAGTTTTTCAAACTTGTTCAGGCTCGCTTGGGCTTTGGGCTCTACTGTTTGGGTCATGGGTTTACCCTCGCTGCTGGCTTGTGTGGGGAGGTATTGACTTGGAGCATAAAGTGTGTGTTTCCTGCTAACCTTAGTGACTGTATGGATTTAAAACTGTATATTTAGTTACTAGATGGAATTTCTTTTAAGCATGGTTGGTCTTCTGTAAACTTTAGCTTGACTGGGCGCTGGCTCGAACGTCGCCAAACTATTTACGGTTATAGTTGCTACCGATGATTCGGTCGATCGCTGCGTTTCGATGCACCTTTGTTATGAGCTAATGTAAAGCCCACGATTGTAAATATTCGTAGCTATTTTTACAAAATATTGAGTTTTATGAATATTTCGCATAATGCCGATGCGTTTTATACATGGGAAATGGGTAAAGACACCCAAAAAACCGAAAAATCTCTCTAAATCTTTAGATTTACGACGGAAGAGGTGGAAATTGGAATATCTAAGATTAATGTTGTGAGTGCGATCGCAGACTTAAAACAAGATCGTCACAACATTAGAGCGGTCGCTGTCACACAGTTGGCCTCAAAACATCACATTATGTGCTATGCCAGCGTCACTATTAATTTTCGGAGAACGAGAGATGATATAAGCATCGAATTCAGGGAATGTCTCATGCTTTTAGTTCAACTTATTCCCGGCGCTATTTGCGAAATGCTTGCCTCTGTTAGCGATACGGGTTGTTTGACTTTAGCCGATCGCTACGGCTTGATGGCCGCTGTTTTGGACGACTCTCTCGACGAGGAATACAGACTTTCAATTAACCGCCTGCTGCGTTCTGTAGTGAAGGGAAGAGTCAAGATAGTCAACGAACTGTCGGTGATATGTTAACAGCATTTAAAAATTTGATTGATTTATGCAGGGCTGCAAGTGCAGAGACCGCCGCCCGAGTTAAAAGGAACCCACGATGGCTGCTGCGGATGTAGGGCCGGAAGTTTATTGGCTGTTGTAAAAACGTGCGATCGCTCTTGCCGTATGATTTTTTTTGATTATCCAATTCTCGCTTTGGGCAGCACTTACAGAAAAAGTGGTGATTCACAGTTTTGACGCTCTATTGAGAGCCTGTTGGGTGGAACGCTGATGGTAAAATTATTAAAACTGCTGTGCGCGATCGGCATTTGAGGAGTTGGAGGAATGAAGTCATCCCAACCCACGTAATTATAATTATTAGACATCTCCATAAAACCCTGTCTTGAACAGGCAGGATGCCTGTTCCACAATAATTATGGGGTAGGTCTATTGAACAGGGCTGGAGATGACACGCAAGTTATGAAAATTATTAATCAAAAAATCGAAATATTCACAGAAGCAGGCATCGGCATCTACAACATCATGCCCCTTTTTGTCAAAATTCATTGGTAATTGATAAAAACTCAATTAAGTCGAGCGGCAGGAAAAAACAATAATATCTTGTAGGGACCGGTAAAGCCTAGATCTTGAATCGCGGACAGTTTATTGCTGCACTCAACCGCCTAAAACTGGTAGCTGGTTTATTTTCACCTATACAAGGCTTATGCAGCCATACTTTATATTGTGCCTGCATAAATCCTGTATTTAGTTACTGCCATTGGTTAGTTTTTTTAACCAATATAGTTGATATAATGCGATCGCCCGACCAAATTTTTAGCAATATTTTAATATTTTCCGCCGAAATATATGATTGACTGAAAATTTAAAATAGTCGAGCGAGCAGACTTGACAATTTAAGAATGATTCCCAGGGAGCATTTTATGAAATCCATTGCTAAAAACACCATCCGCTGTACTTACTCAGTGGCTATTTTCTGTGTCCTTTTCGCAATACAGCAACAAAAAGCTACAGCAGCAACGCTATCTAACGGCTGGAATTATGCGATCGATTCCTTCAACGACGGCGTGACAGGACCCCAAATAGGCGGCGGGGAATTTGAATTTTACGGCATCGCCATTAAAGAAACATCAGATACAGCTTTCATCGCCATCAATTCTAATCTAAGTTTAGCAGGATATGCCGACCCACTAGCTCAAAGAGGCAACATCAACTACGGCGATTTATTCTTCAATTTTTCCGGTCAAAACTTCAATACAGCTAACGCAAACGGCAGCTTGTTTGGTATCCGCTTTGCCGAAGGCAATGACTCCGGCGTGGCGACAACAGGCGTTTACACAAATGTTACAGCGAACAACGTCACCCAAACTAACTCTGGCTTTAGCAATTTAAATCAATTCAATACGGTAGTGGAATCTCAAGGCGGAACCCCATCAATGGGCGATTTAGCTGCCACAGATCCCTACTTTGAACAAACAGGAAACTTGACTATTCTCAACTCAATGGCTACGGGTACAAAAGTAGGAGAAATCAATTTTTTAACGCCAGCAACTTTGAGTGTCCTCGGTCTTGATTTCGGTCAGTTTAATGTCGTGGGTTCTCAAACAATTGGATTCAGTTTCAATAAATCCTCAATGTCTTCGGGGAACTATATTGCTAACTTTTTTGCCGAGTGCGCTAACGATGCGATCGCTATTCAAGGATCGTTTGAGGCTGTACCCGAACCTTCTACTTGGTTTGGTACTTTACTAGGATTGAGCTTTTTAGGTATTGGCGCTGCCAAACGCAAAAGTAAGCGCAAGATTTCCTAAGTTAGGTAGGGTGTGCATTCAGTACCTTACGAATAGCTGTTATGCACACCTTACTAATAAGCGTAGTGCCTCACAAATTGCCAACAGTAGAGTAGATTATGGATAGATAAAATGCGCCCAAACATTTCCATCTGGCCCAGCAACTTGATTGACGTAACTGTAGGGATACATCAACTTTCTTCCCTCTGTATCGCTGTAACCAGTGAGTGCATTTCCCCAAGGATCTTGCACGATATAACCCTGAGAATTGTAGCCAATTACAGTAAGAATGTGACCGGCAGCAGTAAAATCTCCGGCTAAAACTACTGGCCGCCGATTTAGCAATTCCGATCGCACCTCTGCCCACGTGCGAGTCGTACTAAAACTCGTCTTAAACCCGTAGGCTTGAATCAGCGCCGAAAGCACACTGTGATCCGTTTGAGAACCCTGGCCGGCATAATCGAAACACCACTGCAACAACTCATCCTCCAACTGTCCGCCCCACTGAGAACGAATGCCGTAATAATAAAGCACCATTGCGATCGAAGTTACGTTGCAAGTAGACCAGTCAAAACGCGGATTGTCCCGCTGCGAAAAATACGGCACGTTCAATTCCACATTGTTCGGAACCGGATCGAAAATTTTATCTCCCCGCTTGAACTGAACAAAACTAGGAAAAACATAACCTGTATTGCCAAAATTAGGCAGTTCTTCAGTCAGGGAAACTTTCAAGTGAGCTCCTTCCGCACCGTAGCTGTTCACGCCGTAAACTCGACCTAAAGGCAGCGTAGTTTTCTCGCTACTGCTCAGGCTACCAGAATCTACCGGCCGTTTTTTAAACACAGTTGCTTGCAGGATTGTCATCGTCAAAGCATCGGGGTCAAAGGGAACTTCTTTGCCGTCTTTTTTAATTTTAACGTCCTGCCAGTAAATAAATCCGATATTGCCGAAACCGGGAATTGGTTGGGCGAGAGTTACTCGGAAATGCCCCAAAATGCAGGCATAACCAGTGATGGCATAGGTAGTGCCTAAAAGTAGGTCAGCAACTTGATTGGCAGGCAGTTTAGATGAATCTTCGGGCTTAGCTTTAATCTGAGTTGTTTGAGTTACCAACAGTTGAGCGCTGACGTTGCTATTGGGTACGTCAGCCAGGTTAAATTTTAGGATTTGAGTACCTTTGGCCAACTGAACGTCGGGTTCATAAAAATAGCCAAAAGTGCCGATCGGCCAAATTGCTGAATCCAGAACCACCTTGAGATGCCCGTCAATAAATCCGTATTTGCTAACTGCCAACGTCTGGCCTGCTTTGACAAAAACTTTTTGCTGATTGTTGAGCCGGGAAGAATCAAGGGGAGCTACCTTAAACAAAGTGTCAGAAACTATCTTTAAGGTCAAACCTTGTCCGACAGTTAGCGGATCGGTAGTTACGGTAATGTAAATTATTTGGCTGCCAGTAACGTTGCCTTTGCTGTCAGTTGCCCGCAACCTCAGCCACCTAGCTCCCGCTACGCTAAATCCTTTAGACAAATTAACTTGCCAAGTGCTGGTCTCTAGGTTTAGAGTGACGGTTAGGGGAAATGTATCCTCAGCTATGACGTCAATTTTTGCTGCTTGTTGCCGATCAAAAGTACCCCGAAGGACGATCGGCTGATTTACTAAAACTTCTGACGGCCCTTGATAAGTTAAATTCACAGCGGGATTAAAAGATTTGCCACCGCGGCTGAATTGCACAAAATCGGGATAAATGAAACCCGTATTGCCAAATTGCGGCAAATTCTCGGTCAGCGAGACTTTAATGTGGCTTTGTTCGATCGAGAATCCGGCAATTCCGTAAATCATTCCCGCCGGCAAGGTAGTTTTTTCTTGGGGTGGCAGGCTAGCGGCATTTATCGGCCGCTTTTTAAACACAGTCGTTTTGATGATTGTCATCGTAACTGCATTTCTATCATACTCAATTCCCCTGCCGTCTCGCAAAATTTGGACGTGCTGCCAGTACAGAAATCCCGAAGTTCCTAGGTTAGGAACTGCCCGAGCAAAAGCGACTCGGAAATGGTTTTCCACGCAAGCGTAGCCAAGAAGATTGAAAGTTTCTCCCAGGTTAAATTGTAACTTCTGAGTCGATCCTAAAGTTCCAGAATCTACAGGGGTGAACTTTAACCAGGTCTTTTTGATCACCCACAGTAACTGCATTCCAGGCGGCGGGACCGGCAACTCAGCGCGATCGAATATGAGAATTTTTGCGCCTTTGGTGATGAGTACGTGTTTTTCGTAGAAAAAGCCGGACTTTCCTACCGGATTAATTGGATTATTTAGTTGAACATTCAGATGTCCGTCTTCTAACTCGTAGTCAGTAATTTGATAAATTTTCCCTGCTGGTATGTCCGCTTTTTGCAGCTCGTTGAGATTGCTCGCGGGCAGTGTTCCGGCTTTAAATTTGGTATCTGTGAGAGTAATTAACGTGAAAAATTGAGCGGGTGACTGAGAAGCAGGATTAACTTTGATGTTAATTGTTTGTTGGCCGATAACTTTGCCGGTCTTATCAGTTGCCCTCACCTGCACTGTGCGAGTTCCGGCGCTATCGAATCCTTTTTCTAAACTGATGTTCCAAATGCCTCTAGAGAGATTTATCCCCACATTCAGGGCATTTGAGCCTTCTGCTGCTGAAATCGCTGCCACTAGATTTTTGTCAAAAGTGCCAACTAAGACAGCGGCTCTATTGACCTCAATTTCTCGCGGGCATAAGTAACTTAAAATAATGTTGCTGCTTGTCATTATATATCCCCCTACCTACTTCATTATTCAGCTAAAGCAAGGATAACTTCTGATTTTATTAAACACAATGACCTGAACTAGGACAAAATCGCCCCTATATTCACCCTACGGGCGGTTAATGCCTTTTCCAGCATAAGTTTTTAATTATTGGCGGGAGTGGCGCCACAAATCTAACTTTAGGCGTACAATGAGCATATTAACCGAATATATGCCTGGTTGAGAGGATTTCTGGTGTAAGTTTTGAGGGAAGGAATTTAGTTCGAGTAAGTTGCTTCCCCCTGTACCCTTAACCCCTCACTTGCTGAGTCAGGACTTACGAAAAAAACCCGGTTCCTAGGAGAATATTGCTTATAGCAACGAGCCATCTAGGAAGAAACCGGGTTTTTAGCCGTTTGGTGCGTGCAGGAGTGTTAGTGCGAGCGGCTAAATTTCGACTAAACTGCGACTAAACTATGGTGACCAGAATATCTTGGGCGTGAGAGTCAACTTTCAGATTTTCTCCTTCATAAACCTGAATAATTTTGCCGGTACCGTCGATGACAAAAGTAACGCGCTTGGCATAATCGCCTTTCTCGACATCGTAAGCTTTGGTAATGGTGCCATCAACATCTGCTAATAGCTGGAAAGGCAAACCGTATTTCTCTGTGAACTTTTTGTGCGATTCCTCGTTGTCTCGGCTGACACCGAGAACTACTATATCTTTTCCCTTGTATTCTTCATGGGCTGCTTTGAAGCTTTGGGCTTGTCTGGTGCAGCCTGGGGTGTCATCTTTGGGGTAGAAATACAAGATTACGGTTTTACCGGCAAATTGGGACAGGGAGACGGTGTTGCCGTTGGTGTCTTTGGCGGTAAATTGAGGAGCGGCACAGCCAATTGGTAATGTCATAGTTTGATTTCTCTTGTTTGGTTTTTATTGCAGTTCCTCAATTTATTTTACTTGGTTCTGTGCCTTTTCAAGAGACAATTGCTAAAAATCGCGTGAAGCGAAGCTATCCCGCTCTTAATCGCCCCCAACTCCATGACGTTAAGCTTTACTGCATTTAATTTGCACCTAAGACGCGGGGTAAGAGTGCCTATTACACGCATAGTTTCAATACTGAGCTCTTGCACCACTGTCAATAATCCTTTTTTGAACAGGACAAGATGCCTGTTCCCCAAAGAGTAGATTTTCTTGTGGAACAGGCATCTTGTCCTGTTCAGGGAAAATAGTGCAATATGTGAGAATAGACATCTGCTTTTTAGCAGATGTCTAATTGAATGTTCGCGGATTCTACACACCAACCGGTTGAGCAGCAGCCATCATAGATGGATCGATCGCAATTCCCAAACCTTCTGCAACTTGGCGGCCGTAATTCGGATCGGCGCGGAAAAAATGGCACAATTGGCGCATCTGAATCTCCGATTTTGCTGCACTCAAACTTTCCACAATGTTAGCGACAAGCCGCTGCTGTGCGTCGGGTTTCATCAAGCGATAGAGGTCTCCTGCTTGGGTATAATCGTCATTTCCCTTACGGTGATCGTAGCGATCGACTTTGACATTTCCTAAGTCCCAAGCTGGGTCAGCATAGACCGAATTTTGCTTCGGGGCATCTTCGTGGCTGTTCGGTTCGTAGTTGGGCCCGCTACCACCGTTATTACCCGGTGCCATGGCGCCATCCCGTTGATAGTGCATCACGGGACACTTTGGTTGATTGACGGGCAATTGCTGATAGTTTGCACCGAGACGGTAGCGTTGAGCATCTGGATAAGACATGATGCGAGATTGCAGCACTTTGTCTGGAGAGAAGCTAATACCTGTAACGACATTAGAAGGAGAAAATGCCGCCTGTTCCACCTCAGCAAAAAAGTTTTGTGGATTGCGATTGAGTTCAAGAATTCCCACATCAATTAACGGAAACTCAGAGTGCTTCCACACTTTTGTCAAGTCAAAGGGGCTTTCGCGATATTCTGCGGCTTGGGCCTCGGTCATTACTTGAATGCAAAACCGCCATTTGGGATAGTTACCTTGCTCGATCGCCTCAAACAAGTCGCGAGTGGCATGATCGGGGTCTTCGCCTTTGATTCGCGTCGCTTCTTCGGCGGTGAAATTGTCAATACCTTGCATGGTTTTGAAGTGGAATTTGCACCAAACCCGTTCTCCTTGAGCATTAATTAGGCTGAAGGTATGGCTGCCAAAACCGTCCATGTGGCGGTGGTTTTTCGGCGTACCGCGATCGGAAAACAGAATAGTTATCTGATGCAAAGCTTCTGGACTCAAGGACCAGAAATCCCACTTTGCGTCAGCATCTTTGAGATGCGTTTGGGGATGGCGCTTTTGGGTGTGGATTAAATCAGGGAATTTCAGAGGATCGCGGATGAAGAAAACAGGCGTGTTGTTCCCTACTAAATCCCAGTTTCCTTCTTCGGTGTAGAACTTGATCGAAAAACCTCTGGGGTCACGTTCGGCATCCGCTGAACCTTGTTCTCCGCCTACGGTAGAGAAGCGGAGGAGAACCTGAGTTTGTTTGCCAATTTCTGAAAATAGGTGAGCTTTGGTGTAGCGAGTAATGTCATGGGTGACGGTAAACGTGCCAAATGCAGCGGCTCCTTTTGCATGGACAACGCGCTCAGGAATGCGTTCCCGGTTGAAGTGAGCCAGTTTTTCCATCAGGTGAAAATCCTGCATGAGGATAGGCCCGCGTTCACCTGCTGTCAAGGAATTCTGGTTATCTGCAACCGGAATTCCGCTAGCGGTTGTCAATGTTTTGTCTTCTGTCATAGTGGGTAAATTAATTGCTCCATCCTAAGTATTCTATACCTTTCTGGGGCCCAGGTGTTTCTGCGGTGGTTATTCTCAGATGGGCGATTTTGTGTTAAGTTATTGGCGTATCATTAGATTTTGCTAATGCCATTAAACTTAATTTATTAAATAAAATATGATTAATTTCTCTATTTAGTCAGGGAGATTGCCATCGCGAGTGGGTGCATCTACGAATCTGCTGGTTTACGACCAGAGCAGGTTATGGTAATATGATTAGAGTCACCATCTCCCAAAGTCACGCCGGAAATAATCGTGGCTTAAGCAGGGGAACCACGAGATCTAAACTAAAAGTTCAATTGGTTATATGAAAAACTTTCAACATTTTGAATCATTTGATCCTCTTGAAGCTAAAACAGCGGCAGCTACAGAAGTTAAATTAAAAGCTCTAAAAAATGAAATAAAAGGAATTCTGACATCCTATGTGGGATGGTACGATCCATTCTGCGAAACAATCCAAAATGCTATGGATGCCGTAGACAAGCGTGCTGAAAAAGAGAACGGTTCGTATGAGCCAACAATCTGGATAACAATTGATATAAAAGAAAACAGACTGATAGTTACAGATAATGGAATTGGATTAGATGAAAGTCAATTTAAATCTTTCTTAGCTCCATTTTTTTCTTTCAAGTCGAAAAAGAATCGTGGACACAAAGGTGTAGGAGCTACCTATCTTGCTTATGGATTTAACCACATCCAGCTCTGTACTAAAACAGAAAGCTTTACCGCGGTTGGAAAAATGTTACACGCTAAAGATTGGGTAGAAGATGAAAGTCCTTCAAGCCGACCTGAAGTTACAAATGACATAGACGGCCCTTTAGACAAACACTTTATAGACGGTGTAGATACAGGCGTTTCCATTTGCATACACTTTGATAAACATACATTTCCTAAAGATCTTAATTGGGTGGGAATGAATGAAGCTAGTGCATGGCTGAAGGTCTTGCGCCTCAAAACTGCTTTGGGAGCAATCAATCCTACTTATGGGTTAAACATTGTTTTAAATGTTATTGATAAGCTGGGAAATTCAACACAAGATAAAATTAAAAAACCGACTTATTTACGTATTCACGACATATCACCAAATAAGTCGATTGGCTATAAAGAAATACAGAAGAAAAAAGATGAGTTACATAAAAGGCATAAAAATACAGACGATGTTCCAAGCAATTATAAAAATCGCCTTGTTATCTATGGAGAGTGGGATCATGAATCAATTTTGTCTCTAGATAGATGGAGCTTGACAGAAGAAGAAAAAGGACTATTGAAAATTCATAAGCCTTATGTATATTGTGCTTACGTGTGGTCAGTTAATTACTGGAAGGATTTTCATCGAGATATAAAATATAGGATTTCTAGCAAAATTTTACAGGGTGGTATACAGTTAGCTGCCAATAATATGCCGCAAGGAGAGACAGTAACAATTCCATTAGGTCAGAATATTAGTCGTCAAAATAATGCCCATGTGCTAGTTCATTTTGAGGACTATACTCCAGACTTAGGGAGAAAAAACTATAAAAAAGAGTTAATTGAACTGGCTCAAAAAATTGCATCTAAGTTAGTAGATATTTTATTCAAATATCATAAATGTTTAAAACCTACAACTGGAGGAAGGAATCGGGATGAACTATCTAGACAGCAAAGAATTGAAGAATGGAAAAAGGAGATGGAGGAACACGAAAAAAATAATCCTTTAGAGTTAATAAATGAAAATTTCTTTATTCCAACCAAGAAAGTGTCAATAACATCATTTCCTTCCAGAGAACAAGATGTCATTGCTCTATTTAACCAAATGATTGCTGGAGGTGTTATTCGGGGTATCCAGATCATGGCAACGAATGAACGGTCAGACTATGACGGATTATATAGAATACTGATTGACCGTAATGAATTGCATATCTATGATCCAAAACTTAATCCGATAGGAGTTTTAGAAGAAAATCTAGAAAGTTATGAGTCAAATAATCAGCTTCCTTTTCGATCTGTACCCAAAGTATTGGAATATAAATTTTCATTAGATGGATTAATAGAAAATATAGACACAGGCATCAAGAATTCTAAAAATATTAATTTGGTTGTAGTTTGGGAAACAGGTGAAGAATGGAGAAAAAACTATAGGATTGTTACAACTCTACACGAAGATTGTCTAGAGTATCGAAAATATCATGGTGTGACACACATTATGCGAAATGTAGAGACCTATGAAGAAGCTATGGATTTAATTGTTCTTAAAGAATTAATTGAATACCTTAATAACTCAACTGAAGCTCAAAAAACACAGTTTGCAAAATATGAAGAGTACGACGAATAATCAGATGAATTTGCTTGACCTTAACTAAGTGGATTGGTCATAAGAAGTGTTAAATTAATATCAATTGGATGAACCAGCGTTAGTGTTCGATTCTATGACTCTTGTCAGGGATACAGTAGCCGATCGCCTATTTCAACTGTCAATGCCTCGCCATATCTGTAACAATTAAAAATATAGTACCTGTTCAGAGGTTTTTTGAATGACTTTTATTCCATCTGAAGCGTTTAAATCTATTAGTTATCCCGATCGCACTGTCAAAAGAGCCGATCGCGCCGTCCGGTGCAGCCCTTTTCAATTACACTTCTTCCAGACAATCCGCGATAACAGCGTTTTCCTAACTGCGATCGCCTCAAACACGGGTGTCGAAAGCGGCTACACTCGATCGCCCGTATCCGAACTCGTAGCCGAAAACTCGCTACTTTGGCTGATCCAAGTCGGCGTGTTGCGACGGGAAGTAGACGGACAAGGGATTACCGACAGTTTTCGCCTCACGCCCCTAGGCCGCCAACTCGTGGAAAAATGGGAACAGGAAGGACAGGGAGTGCCGGCGGCGTCATTGTGCGATCGTATGGGAAATGCCGTTAGCCGCGGGTTGGGACTGTTTCTTTAAGCGTTTATTGCTTGTCCTAGTCCGACAGTCCGACAGGGAATGAATTCCCTGTCTCATAGCAAAAGTCGGTTAAAACCGACTGCAAGTCTCAATTTAACTCGATGTTGAGTTTCGCAATGCACGTTAATCAACCGTCCTCAGTCCTCTTGCAGAGGACTTGCGCTATGAGACAGGGATTTCAATCCCTGTCGGACTCGCCGTCAAACGAGTTAGACCGCGATCGCACCATAGCAGTTTTTGAAGAACCGGGCGATCGCATCCCTGTTCCAACGTTTGCCGAATCCTTCAATCTCACCGTCGGTGAAATGTTCAGTTGGCTGACTGAGTAGCGCCACCTCGATTTGTGAATGATTTAACCGCAGAGGGCGCAGAGGGCGCAGAGGAAGAGAAGAGATCTCTCTACGGATTTGGTTCGATCTAATGTGCGGTCGATCGCCTATACTAGAATATCTGGTTGTCAGCACTTCAAGGACGAGAGAAAACTAAAGTTATCAGTACAAACTTAATTATGATTATTTAACCGGACTTGATATCATCTCTCAAATAACCGCTAACTACTAACAACTAACTACATAAAAAGTTTGTCAAAAATGGAAGCTAAATCTTACAAAGACACGGTAAACCTGCCCAAAACCAAGTTTGATATGCGCGCCAACGCCGTCAAACGGGAACCAGAATTGCAACAATTTTGGACCGATCAAGAAATCTACGATCGCCTTTCGGAAAATAACCCAGGCGATTTGTTCATCCTGCACGACGGGCCCCCCTACGCCAACGGACAACTCCACATCGGCCACGCCCTCAACAAAATCCTCAAAGACTTTATCAACCGCTACCAAATGCTGCGCGGCAAAAAAGTCCGCTACGTGCCCGGTTGGGATTGTCATGGATTGCCGATCGAACTTAAAGTATTGCAGAACATGAAATCGGAGGAACGGCTAAATCTTTCCCCGATCGAACTCCGCCGCAAAGCCGCCGCCTTCGCCCAGCAAACAATGGAACAGCAGCGCGAATCCTTCCAGCGCTACGGCGTTTGGGGCGACTGGAAACACCCGTATTTAACCATGAAACCCGAATACGAAGCCGCTCAAATCGGCGTTTTCGGTCAAATGGTTCTCAAAGGCTACATCTACCGCGGCTTCAAACCGGTTCACTGGAGTCCGAGCTCGAAAACAGCCCTCGCCGAAGCGGAATTGGAATATCCCGAAGGCCACACTTCGCGCAGCATCTACGTCGGCTTTCATGTGAAAAAACTGTCAAAATCCCTGCAAACGAAGCTCAAGCGCTATATGCCGAGCCTCTGGGCGGCGATTTGGACGACTACCCCCTGGACAATTCCGGCAAACTTGGCGATCGCAGTCAATCCTGAACTGACTTATGCGGTGGTGGAACCGCCGGCAAATTCCCACATCGCACAACAATTTATGTTAGTAGCTGTCGATGCGGTCGATCGGCTGTCGGCAACTTTTAACACTGAATTAAAGATACTTGCTACCTTCAAAGGCAAAGAATTAGAAGGTTGTATTTACAAACACCCGCTGTTCGATCGCGAAAGTCCGATCGTTGCCGGCGGCGACTACATTACCGCTGATTCCGGGACAGGGTTGGTGCACACCGCACCCGGCCACGGACAAGAAGACTTTATCGTCGGGAAACGCTGTGGTTTGCCAGTTTTAACGCCCGTAGATGAGAACGGAAATTTCACCGCAGAAGCCGGACAGTTCGCAGGTTTAAATGTCCTCGGAAATGGCAATGCAGCAGTCATTGATGCCCTTGCTGAAGCAAATTGTTTGATTAAAGAGGAAAGTTACGCTCACTCTTATCCTTACGATTGGCGCACCAAAAAACCAACAATTTTTCGGGCGACAGAACAGTGGTTTGCCTCGGTTGAAGGGTTCCGAGATGAAGCCTTAAAAGCGATCGCGGATGTGAATTGGATTCCCGCCCAAGGGGAAAATCGGATTACTGCAATGGTGGGCGATCGGTCGGATTGGTGTATTTCTCGCCAGCGGACTTGGGGCGTTCCGATTCCCGTATTCTACGACGAAGAAACCAACGAACCGCTGTTAAATGAAGAAACGATCGCCCACGTGCAAGCCATCTTTGCCGAGAAGGGTTCGGATGCTTGGTGGGAATTGTCGATCGGCGAATTGCTGCCGGAATCTTACCGCAATAACGGCCGCACTTACCGCAAGGGAACCGACACGATGGATGTGTGGTTTGACTCGGGTTCTTCCTGGGCCGCAGTTGCCCAAGGTCGATCGGAATTAAACTATCCTGCTGATATCTATTTGGAAGGTTCAGACCAACACCGCGGCTGGTTTCAATCGAGTTTGCTGACCAGTGTAGCAACAAACGGCGTCGCTCCTTACAAAACAGTTTTGACTCACGGTTTTGTGCTAGATGAAAAAGGCCGCAAGATGAGCAAATCTGAAGGCAATGTCGTCGATCCAGCAGCCGTAATTAAGGAATATGGAGCCGATGTTTTGCGGTTGTGGGTGTCTTCGGTAGACTACTCTGCAGACGTGCCTTTGGGCAAAAACATTCTCAAACAGCAATCGGATGTTTACCGCAAAATTCGCAATACAGCTAAGTTTTTACTGGGCAATTTGCACGATTTCGATCCGGCAAAAGATGCAGTGGCTTACGAGGAATTGCCGGAACTCGATCGCTATATGCTGCACAGAATGGGCGAAGTTTTTGCGGAAGTCCAAGATGCTTTTGAAAGCTTCCAATTTTCCAGATTTTTCCAAACTGTGCAGAATTTCTGCACGGTAGATTTATCTAATTTTTACTTGGATATTGCCAAAGACAGACTTTACATCAGTGCGACAGATACCCTTCGCCGCCGCAGTTGTCAGACAGTGATTGCAATTGCTGTGGAGAATTTAGCAAGGGCGATCGCACCTGTTTTGTGTCACATGGCTGAGGATATTTGGCAGTACCTTCCCTATCCAACTCCTTACAAGTCAGTATTTGAAGCCGGCTGGGTGCAAGTTGATGCAAAATGGCACAATCCAGAATTGGCTACTCGCTGGCAGTATTTGCGGCAAGTGCGCGGCGAAGTTAACAAGGTTTTGGAAAAAGCCAGGATGGAAAAGGCGATCGGTTCTTCTTTGGAAGCTAAGGTTTTGCTGTACGTTCCCGATGTTGAGAAAAGAGAGCAATTGCAAGCTTTGAATCCCAGCAGCGAAGAATTGGTGGATTATGTGCGATCGCAAAATTCCCTCATCGAGTTAGCCGCAGAGGAGAAAGCAAAAGCAGCACAAGATAAACAGGAAGAACAAGCGGCAAAAGTTGCCAAAGTCTTGACAGAAAACAAAATTTATGTTGAGGCGGAAACGATCGCAGAAAAGAGCGATCGACGTTCTGAAATAGTAGAGTATTCTGTCCCTGAACTGTCGGCTTCAGATTCTGGGCAAATCTTAGATCGAGCCGCCGAGTTTGTGGCTAATTTGCCTGAATACGCGGGCAACTTTTTTACAGAATACCAACAAGCGCTGGTAACACTTGGGCTGTTAGCCTCTGTGTTGATAACGGGCAGAGTAACGCTGGCGATTTTGGATACGATCAATCAGATTCCGATGTTGGGAGGCTTATTGGAAGTCATCGGCATCTTATTTACAATTTGGTTTGCTTTCCGTCACTTGTTGTTTGCCGCCAACCGTCAAGAAATTGCAGAACAAATTGATTTCCTGACAGCAGATGTGGTGGGCCGGAGTACAGCCCTTGTGCTTGCAGAAACAAAGGCGATCGTCCTCGCACCGGCATTAGATACAGCGCTTGTGCTTGTAGAAACACAGGCGATCGCACAAACAGCCCCAGCCGAAAAAGTGTTTGTAGAAACACCCCAAATCCCGACAGCAGAATTAGTTGCGATCGAACCCAAACCCGAAATTCCTGCTGAAATAGCTGTAACGCACGATTCTACAATGACCGGCAGCGGTGTAGATGAACTGCGGTATTTGTTCATTACTTCGGAAGTGGAACTGGTAGAATCGAATGCAGTTATCCAGGAATTGCCGTACAGTTACCAGTCTCCAGAGTTGGCGATTGGTGTAGTCAAAGCAGACGGTGAAAAGTGCGATCGCTGCTGGAACTACTCTACTCACGTCGGAGAGTCGATCGAACATCCGCTAATTTGCGAACGCTGCGTGTCAGCAGTAGACGGCAAATTCTAACGTAGACTGCGCTTCGGGAAAAATTCTTGAGTTTGTGGTAGCCACATTCAGCCCGAAGCGCACCTTACAATAACTTCATTTACTTATTTCTGATTAAAAAAACGGCAGACGATTTCACCAGGGTTGTTTTGTCCGAACGCCAAAACAGTTCCATCTTTCTTAACTGTAGTGCGATCGCGGCAATTGTAGATTTCCAGAGGCTGTTTAACTCCATTAACACTAAGAATTACCCTGTATTCCCAATAGTTTTTCGCACTGCGTTTGATATCCACAATGCAAATCTCGCTTCCTTGATAATTGCGGCATACAGAGGCATCAGCAGGAAGCGCGACCCAGAAAAAAGATATTAATAACAAAAAGTAGCAAACACATTTCATCATCTGCGATCGCCTTTTCCTTTACGCTACTCCGAACCCAGTATGCGGACGCTTGTAAGGTGGATGCAACCCCAACACAATATCCTCCTCAGACACTCCCATCTCCACAAATTCCCGTGCAATATCCACTTCTGTCATATTGCGCTGAATCCAAATTTTACTATCCTTAATATCCAAATGAATGAAACAGTTGTATATCCGCTTTAGTCCCTCCCAGCCAACATCTAGTAACTGATAGTGGTCATGTTCCCCATCAAAAACAAGCTGGCATTCAACGTCTGAATTAGGCTTTTCTAGCGTTGCTTGTTGAGTTAGCAATTTGCGGATACACTGGCGGTAATGCTCTACTCTTTCCATTCCACAATTACCTCCTTTTGCGGATCGTAAACGACGAGTTTAAGTTGATAGACATTGACCGCTTCTTGTATAAATGGCTCTTGAAAAAACGAGTCAAAAGTATCAAATGGTACTGCTAGATACAGTGTTCTGTCCGGTTCTTTGATTTGTAAGGCAAGCCGATAATTCAAAAATTGACCCAAGGCGAGATGAAAGTCAGTAATTGCAGAGTTGTTGAGGAAGCTTTTAATTTCAACAGCAATTTTTTGCCCTAATTTTTCCGCTGCCAAAATCTTTTCTGTGGCTAAATCAATCTCAAACTTAACACCCTGAATTTTGACGATCAGCGGATCTGCGGTGATTTCCCACTCCTCCTTCTGAAGCGCTTTTTTGACAGCATCGTGAAATAAATCTCTAGCAGCCATTTCTCCCTCATACAGCTTCTATATCTATCTTATAGCAGCCAAAGCGCGCAAGCTGCTGCGATCGCCCTCAAGTCGCTATCTCATAAGATAGCTGAACCATACCAGAACTATATGTCTGACATCCAGTTAAGTGCAAAGCTGTAGTATTTATGGGATTAGTAAATAAAGGAATTCCCTCGCCCAAAATAAGCGGATGAACCGAGAGAATCACTTCGTTGACAAAGTTTTGATTCAGGAAATCGCGAATCAGCAGAGAACCTCCCACCAACCAAATATTCTTGCCCTCAAGCAAGCGCAAATCATTGACAAAATCCTCTAAATCTGTTACCACTTCGACATCACAAGTGGCTTGAAAATCTAGATTTTTAGTAAAAACATAACTCTTTTTTTCTTGGTAGGGATACTCGCCAAAAGTTAGAACTTGTTCGTAAGTTTTCCTACCCATGAGAACCGTATCGATGCTATCTAAGAATTTACTATAACCGTAATTTTGGTCGGTAAACAGCCAGTCAATATCGCCGTTCGATCGCGCGATATAACCGTCTAAACTAGATGCAATGAATAGTACAATTTTACGCATGGCAAAACCCAGGTTTTTGGAATAATTGGGGCTATCGTCGCCCCAACTACCTTAATTTTAAATGATTTAGTGTCGTGACGGTAGCTTGAGTTCGATACCCAGCTTTTGACCGACATCGATCGCCTTATCAGCAAAATCAGTCACGCCTGCGATGCCAACTCCGATCGCAGTACCCGCCGCTACAAGAGCTGTTAAGCTTTTCTTTAATCGAGTTTTATTCCATTGATTTTCCGGTTTCTTGATTTCGGTTTCGACATCTTCAATATCTATAATTATCCCCTCGCGGATGTCTTCGGGAAACTGATCGGCGGTTTCACGCATCGAGGAAATCAGTTTGAAAAGTTCGGCGGTATTGGTGTTATTGTTTTGCACGGATTGATTGCCAGCAACTTCGGCACTGTTCGACGAACCGCCGATATTGCCGGAGAAGTTAGCACCTTGAAAAGCACCTTGAAAGTTGTTGGTTTCAGAAGAATTTTGAGTCATTTTTGCTTCGGCTTTATTAATAATTGGTCTAGTAACAGCTAGTTTAGCGATATCTACAAGGTCGTCATATTCTCTTCCGTATTTTCCCATTTCTCGATCGCCCATTTGGTTTCTGCGCCGAAGTTCGATCGACTCATACCCATCCAGCAACTTCCGCAAATTCAGACGCAGCTTAAGTTTACCGACAAGCTTTGTATTTTCGCCCATATCCTCCAGCCCTAGCAATTCATCATAATCCAGCGGATCGGCATCGGGATAACCCGGAACCGGCACCCATTGACTGATTTCCAGATTGGCAAAAGAATTGTGGATTTTGGTAAACGTATCGCGAATCATGCTGAGGAAAGAACGCCGCGTCGATTCCCGCCCGCTAACGGCAATAAAGATTTTCTTATCTTCCGGGTCAGATTTGATACGGGCGATGTTGTACACCTCAGCGCCTTCGGTGTACTCCAGCATAACCCCCGTGCGCCAGTGGGTGCGGTTGTGGATTTTCTCGTGCATGAGGACGATGAAGCGCGAGAGGATGCTGTCGGGGAGGATGCGGTAGTGATATTGAAATTCCAGGGTTTCGCCTTGGAGTTCGGTGTTTTCCGGTTCCTCTTGGGGCAAGATGCCGGGGATGAGGAAAGTCGGCGCGGGACAATGGCTGACGGGGAAGCAGAGTTCAAATTCGCCCATCAACCCGGTGAGGCAGTGGTAGCGGTGGCTGGGATATTTATTTGGGTCGAGGATGCGGCTGAGGTCGGCGTAGGTGAGAATGCCTTTGGTTTTGACTTTGAGTGCGTCGTCGCTGAGGAGGGCATAGATGCCTTCTGTCACCCAGTGGGGATTGAGGATGTTGGTGGATTGCAGGATCGGGTGTTCGCGGAAGTTGAGGACAATGCCCAGGTTGTGCAGCAGTCCGATCAGTTGGGTTTGGTCGGTTTCTTCAAAGATGTTTTCTTTGGCGCAGATGGTGGCGTATTCGCTGATGCTGATGATGTCTTTGTCGAGGTTTTCCAGGCGCTGCTTGACTTGGAACCAGCTTAGCGGCAAAAGATCGTAGACTTCTTTGAGTTGGGAGATTTCCGTGTGGATGGCGCTGCGGAGTTCGTCGATGCCGGTTCCGCTTTGGCAAGAGGTTTCGATAATCGCTTTGATGTTGGGATATTTGTCGCGCAAGGCTTTGCGGTTGAGATCCAGGGGTTGTTCGTCGCATTTGTTGCCGACGAGGATGACGGGGGATGCGTCGCCGAAGCTTTCGATCAGTTTCAGCCACTCTTCCAGGCAGTTTGTCTTTTCGTTGTCGCGGCAGTTGCACACCAGCAGGTAGAGGCTGCGTTTGGTAAGGAAAAATTGGTGGGTGGCGTGGTAGATTTCTTGTCCGCCGAAGTCCCAGACGTTGAGTTTGACGGGTTTGGTGTTGACTGTAATTTTCCAGTCTGTGATGTTGAGTCCGTCGGTTTGGAGTTCGTTGGGGTTGTATTTGTTGTTGGTGAGGCGGTTAATTAGGGAGGTTTTGCCGACGCTGCTTTGCCCGACGAGAAGGACTTTGGCTTCGTTGAGGGGGAGAACTTCGCCGCTGCGGAGTTGCCGCAGGTAGTTGAAGATGGTGGCGGGAGTACCGGGGGCTTCGTTCCGGTTGGCGGGCCCTAGAACTTCTGGAGAAATGGGCAGGGGATTGTCACGGAGATCCAGGTATTTAAGTTGTGGCAGTGTTTCCAAGTATTCAGGAATAGTCTCAATCTGATTGTTACTGAGGGAAATCTGTGTCAAATTGGACAGTTGGGCGATCGCTTCTGGGATTTGGGTAATTTGATTGTTACTGAGGTAAAGATGTGTCAAATTAAACAGTTGGACGATCGCATTTGGGATTTGGGTAATCTGATTGCTATTGAGGAAAAGCACTGTCAGATTAAACAGTTGGGCGATCGCATTTGGGATTTGGGTAATCTGATTATTATTGAGGTAAAGATGTGCCAGATTATTCGACAGTTTGCCGAGCGCCTCTGGGATGGAGGTAATCTGATTGCTACTGAGCTCAAGCTGTGTCAAATTGGACAGTTTGCCGAGCGCCTCTGGGATGGAGGTAATCTGATTGCTACTGAGGGAAAGCTGTGTCAAATTGGACAGTTGCCCGATCGCTTCTGGGATGGAGGTAATCTGATTGTTTATGAGGACAAGCTGTGTCAGATTCGACAGTTGGCCGATCGCTTCTGGGATTTGAGTAATCTGATTGTTTATGAGGACAAGCTGTGTCAGATTCGACAGTTGCCCGATCGCTTCTGGGATTTGGGTAATCTGATTGTGACTGAGGTTAAGCAGTGTCAAATTGGACAGTTGGTTGATCGCATCTGGGATTTGGGTAATTTGATTGAAACTGAGCTCAAGCCATCTCAGATTCGGTAGTTGACCGATCGCATCTGGGATGGAGGTAATCTGATTGCTACTGAGGTCAAGCTGTGTCAGATTCGGTAGTTGACCGATCGCATCTGGGATGGAGGTAATCTGATTGAAACTGAGGTCAAGTTGTGTCAGATTCGACAGTTGCCCTATCACATCTGGGATGGAGGTAATCTGATTGAAACTGAGGTCAAGCTGTGTCAGATTCGACAGTTGCCCTATCGCCTCTGGGATGGAGGTAATCTGATTGCCTATGAGGATCAGCCATGTCAAATTTGATAGTTTGCTGATCGCATCTGGGATTTGTATAATCTGATTGCCACTGAGGTCAAGCTGTGTCAGATTCGACAGTTGCCCGATCGCCTCTGGAAGTTCTGTTAAACCAATACTGGTTAAATTTAAACTCTTTAATTGCTTCATTTCCAGCAGCAATTCTGGTATCGTTCCGAATGGATTGCCACTGAGGTCGAGCGATCGCAAATTTCCCAGATATCGCACTTCCTCCGGCAGTGCGCTTAATTGATTCGTAATCGGCTGCGGAGTCCATTTACTACCAACACTGCTGGATTGATATACCTTCCCCAAAACCAGAGTCTCAAGCTGCGTGCACTTGCCAATCTCCGGCGGCAATTCCTCCAAGTCCAGCCCCGACAAATCCAGTTCCGTCAAATTTTCCTCGGCTGCTTGGTCAATTCGCCGCACTGCTTCCTCTCGCGTCATGCCCTTTGTCTCTCGGTATGATTCATTTTATTGTGACAGGAATTTTCGCTTGGTGGGCAGTTGCCCGCGCGTCACAATCAAAGAAACCGGGTTTTTTTTTGTTTCTACACTGTCATGCGTCTTCTGGGCCAAAACCCGGTTTCTGAGCGACGCATCACAACTATAATAAAATAACGGTTACAAGAGGAAAGCCAATGGTGACGAGCCTGAATGTGGATACGGCACTGCTGCAAGAGGCGATCGAACTTGAGGGAGAAATTGAGTTGGAGACTCTAGTTGAAATCGCCTTGCGCGAATACATTCAACGCCGCAAACAGCCACAGAATCTCGAACTTAGCTTTGGAGAATCTCTCAGTGCATTTCGTGAAAAATATCAACTGCACGAACTGGGTTTAAATCCTGATGAAATTTGGGGAGAAGTTCGCGATCGAACTTTTGCAGGACGCGAGGTCATCTTTGAATGACGCTGCATTATTTACTCGATACCAACATTATCTCGGAACCTGTTCGTCCTCTTCCGAATGCGAATGTGATGACTAAACTAATTGAGGCAAAATCCACGGTAGCGATCGCCTCGATCGTTTGGCAGGAAGTTCTGGTGGGCTGTTATCGAATGCCAGATTCTAAGCGTCGCAGTGCGATCGAAGCTTATCTTCAGGAAGAAGTGAAAGTAAAATTACCAATTTTGCCCTACACCCAAGAAGCGGCTGAGTGGTTCGCCGCATAACGAGCAAGACTCATCCCGATCGGACTTACACCGTCTTATGCTGATGGGCAAATTGCAGCGATCGCTAAAGTCAATAATCTGATTCTAGTGACACGAAATGTTGCTGATTATGCAAACTTTCAAGACTTGGCAATCGAAAACTGGTTTTCTTAAACTTAATCGATTTAATTATCTGTCTGATGAGAAACAATAATGCGATCGATTTCTTCCCGGTGGCGATCGTAATAACGCCAAGCATTAATCTCCGGATCGAGAGTGCTTTTTGGGGGTGTACCAATTTCGCCCACTGACCAAACTACTAAATCAGGGCGTTTTCGCCGAAGTTGTGTAGCATAAATCGGCGTAACATTCTCGTCCATTAAATATTTGAGCGCCATCGATCAAGCACCCTGGATAACAGATTGTCTTTCCCGTTCAGCTTTCAATTTTCGCAATCTTTCTGTCGCCGGATGGGGATTTGCTACTTGGTTCTTTCGCTGCTGATGCGACCATTCCAACCAATCTTGCAAATATCTACTTACTGATTCTTGATTTTGTAAATAATACAAAATAGTTGTATAAACTTCTGCCAAAGTTAGAGTGGGATAGAGTTGCTGAATTTCTTCAGGGGTGCGTTCCCGATAAAGATACTCATACAGTACCGTCTCAATCCCGATGCGATGTCCTTTAATGCGAATATCATCCGGTGCTAAGAAATCAAAATACTCATTCAGTCCCATATCTAAAATCCCTCTTTTATCTATCTACTATTCTACTATTCAGTTTGATGAGAAACAATGATGCGATCGATTTCTTCCCGGTGGCGATCGTATTTTTTTATGTAGTGACGAGAAATACCCGGATAAACCGGGTTTTTCAGTTCTGCGTGTGATACCTACTTAAACTTTAGCTAATCTAAATATAAACACATAATCAACCTCAATATCATGTTTATTACCAACTGATGACAAAGGGTGATACGATTGGGATAGGAACTTATTTGTTTATGAACCAAATTAAACGTGTTGCCATAGTGGGAGGAACCCACGGAAACGAACTTACAGGAATTTACCTCGTGAAGAAATTCGATCGCGCGCCAGAGTTAATTGGGCGATCGACTTTTGAAACAATCGTCCTGCTAGCCAATCCCAAAGCTTGCGAAATCGGGACACGCTACATCGATATCGACCTCAACCGCTGCTTTAGAAAGCAAGATTTAGAAAATCCCCATCTCTCCAGCTATGAAGCGCAGCGGGCGAAAGAAATCTACCGCCTTTTTAGCTCAAAAAATACTCATCTGCCAAACTTAATTATCGATTTGCACAGCACCACGTCCAACATGGGGTTAACTTTTATTCTCGCCAGCCATCATCCATTTAACCTGCAACTAGCAGCTTATTTAACCTCTGTGTATCCCCACCTCAAGGTACTCGCTTCTACAACCAAGAATCATGATAGTCCTTTGCTGCGATCGCTTTCCGAATTAGGCGGTACGCTGGAAGTTGGTGCAGTGCCACAAGGCGTCTTGGATGCGTCTTTATTTCAGCAAACTGAGCAAGTTGTCTGCCGAATTTTAGACTGCGTAGAAGCCTACAATCAAGGCACAATGCCTGCTGCAAAAAATCCCCTGACTATTTATCATACCATTGGGGCGATCGACTATCCCAGAAACGAGAACAGAGAAATTCAGGCAATGATTCATCCTCATCTGCAATTCAGAGATTATCAAGCCCTGAATCCCGGCGATCCGATGTTTTTGACCTTGGATGGTGAGTCGGTATTGTATGAAGGTAAATCAACCATATATCCAATTTTTATTAACGAGGCTGCTTACTACGAAAAAGGAATTGCCATGTGTTTTACCCAAAAGCAAATAGTTGTTAGTTATTAGTCATCAGTCATTAGTTATTTCTTGAGAGGGTTCTGGTGACAAAAACTCTTCTTCAGAAGGCGCACTAACAGAACGAAATTGCTTCCATACTTCCAAACTGAGAATACAGGCAATCAGCCACACCAAACCCGCCGTATAACCGGCAATAACATCGGTAGGCCAGTGAACTCCTAGGTAAAGCCGGCTCAAACCAATAGCAGCAATTAATACAACTGTCAAGCTGTAAATCCACCAGCGTTGCCTGGGAAAGCGCGAACCCAAGAAATATCCTAACAAACCGTAAATAACCATTGAAATCATCGCGTGTCCGCTAGGAAAACTGTAAAAGCGAACGTCAACAACGCGCTCCCAAAGTTGAGGTCTAGCGCGCGCAAAAAGTTTTTTTAACAGTAGATTTAAACCTACCGCCCCTGCGCCAGTAACTGCAATAGTTGTGGCTTCGGAGTTATGTTTGCGGATCCATAATATAATACCCAAACTCACGCTCAGGGCTAGCAGCAAATTTGGCTCTCCCAAAAATGTAAAGGCGAGCATGATGCGATCGCGCAGCGGAGTGTGAAGGCTCCTAAGATATAGTAAAATAGATTTATCGAAAGCGTAGGTTTCCTTTTCCAAAACCTCTTCGGCAATAGTGGCAAATCCCCACATCGCCAAAGCAGCAACACCAAGCCCTGCCAGCCGAATTATCGAAATGAGCGATCGAATTTTAGAGCGCATTTTTTAAGTAATTTCAACTTTTAAAAGTTTCAACTGAAAATAATACAACAACTATCGGAAACGAAAACACCTTACCGATCGTCAAGATTCTTGAGCCACTTTATTCTGAATCATTAATTGATTTTTCACTACCCACCTCAGCTTTTACATCCCACCGGCGAATGACTATACTATCAAAAAAATACATTTCTGCAATTTTGTTGACCTGTGGGTTGACAAGTCTTGCTAGTTGTGAGAATAACAGCGGAGTAAGTGCCCCGATCGCCGAAGCCCACACGATCGCCCAGCGTCTGGTTTCGACCGCAGTCGCCCAAAAGCCGAACAACCCGCAGTTCGGTCAGCCGATCAACTGTACCCTAGGAAAAGACTGTTTTGTATTGCTGTATTTCGATCGAGAACCCGGCCCCACCGCCGTCGATTTTGGCTGCGGGCGCCAAACCTACGACGGGCACGACGGCACAGACTTTGCCATTCCCGACGCCAAAGCAATGGCAAAAGGAGTTCCAGTTATTGCCTCCGCTGCAGGCAAAGTTTTGCGAGCACGAGATGGTGTGGTCGATCGGCGTTTACAGAACGATACAGACAAAGCCAGCATCGCAGGCACAGAATGCGGTAACGGCATGGTAATCGACCACGGCGCAGGCTGGGAAGCGCAATACTGCCACCTCCGCAAAGGAAGCGTTGCCGTCAAACCGGGGACGCAGGTACAAAAAGGCACTGTTTTGGGCATGGTGGGAAACTCTGGGATGGCATCTTTCCCCCACGTACACGTAACTTTTCGCTATCAAGGCAAACCCGTAGATCCGTTTGTCGGGCCCGACGCGAAGGCAGGCTGCAACATCGCCCGCAATCCTATTTGGGACAAGCCTCTAGACTATATTTCCACAGGTTTAATTCGGGCCGGTTTTGCCAATAAGCCACCCGATATCAACGCTGTCTGGGAAGGACAATTTTCCGAGACTCAACTCCCTGCAAACAGTCCAGCTTTGTTGTTTTGGGTGCAAAGTTACGGAGTGCTCAAGGGCGATCGCGAACAATACAAATTATTTGCACCCAACGGCACAACAATCGCTGACCAAACCAATGAAATTAAAGCCCCCAGCCGCACTTGGTTGGGTTATGTCGGCAAAAGAAACAGTACAAATTCTCCTCTGACTCCCGGAGTTTGGCGGGCCGAATATCGGTTGACGCGGGGCGATCGAGTTTTGACAGAAGTCAAGCGAGAAGTAGAGTTGCGTTAGTCCGTTGACTGTTGACTGTTAACTGTTGACTGTTGGCAGTAGGGAAAAGTAAAAAATATTAAAAATAGGACACTCTTCCAAAGATTATTTCAGCAGCCAGCCAAATAATTCTCCGACACTCAACCGCAGTTCGCTAGCGAAGGACGGCACAGGTAGCAGCATTTCGGGTTCATCAAATACTGCTGTCTGTTGCTGGGGAACATAAACAAATACGCATTGTTCGTCGGGATCTATCAGCCAGCCCATTTGAGTTTCATGATTTAAGCAGTGCAGAATATTTTTAGTAATTTTAGTTTGACTTTGGTCGGGCGACAAAATCTCAATTGTCCAATCAGGAGCTATGGGAAAGACATTAGCAATTTCGCCGTTCTCATCGGCGGGAATTCGGTTCCAGACAAATACTGAAATATCAGGCACTGTTGACCTTCCGCCAAAGGTACAGCGGAGTTCGGGAAATGCTCGTGCAACCTTTTGGGCTTTTAATATAGCGTTAATGACAATAATTAGTTCACATTGAATCGCACTGTGTTTCCCTTGTGGCATTGGCTTCTGAATAATTTGATTATCAATGTATTCGCTGGCAGGTTTAGTTTCGGGTAGTTGGAGAAACTCTTCTAAAGTTAAGGATTTTAATCTTGTTTGTACCATTTTAAGTTCAGCTCTAATGAAGTAGATCTTTTAGCCGCAGTCTAGTCTACGGCAAATTGTTCCAAGCTTGAGCCACAATGTCGCTCAGCCATAGCCTCTGAGCAAAATCGAGCAGATTGTCGTCCGCGAGTACCTCAGCCTTCAATTCATCCAAAGACTGAGATCGCGATCGAGCTATTTGAATCACACCCGCGATCGCCGACGCCACCAATTCTTCATTCAGCGGCTGCTGTCGCAAAGCAATCATTTCTTGAGGATTCGTAGGAATGGGATAATTCATAGAAGTGCATACCGAAAGGAGTAGATATTCAGCCACTGCGGGCCAACCGAGAGCAAGAGCGATCGAAAACCTAAAAATCTGAGAACATTGTAAACTTATTTAAAACTCAATAAGTATTCGGGAGTATAGCCTACTTTGCTCCCTTGTCAACTCCCCCATCTTTATTAATTTATTCAGAATTGAGAGCCTAATCATGCAAGAAATTCTTTATCTAGAAGTCCCGACACCGGATACAGCAGCCGTCTGCACTTGGTTGCAGCACGAATTCGATCCCGGAATCGGAGAAAAAATTATTACTGCTGACGGCTTTCGACTGCTTTCACCAGCCACAACAGCCGAGGTTCTCAAGTCTGGAACTCAAAAGGCCAATCCAAAACCCGCATTGGCTGACACCAATTCAGGAAACCAAAATTGGCGATCGACAGAACTTTCCACCTTTGTCTGGTCACTGCAACGCACCACTTATTTAAAAGTCTTTCGTGTAGAAGAGGCGCCTGCGGGAGAAAAAAAGTTCCTGGAAGCTCTGAATCTTGCTGTGAGAAACAAGTTTCCCGATCGCTACCGGGAACCCCCTGTCATAGACCTCTCCAAACAGTCAATTTTTGAGGCTCTTGCCCCCTATTACCCCCTCACTGTCAAATACTTCCAAAAAATGCCTCAAGGCGAATACGACCTCAAGCGCGTCTACTGGTGGGAACAGCGTTGGCGTGAAGGCACTAGCAATCCTCAAAAGCCAAAACAAGTAGTGTTTTTGAAGGAACAGGGAACAGGGAAGAAGGCAGAAGACACGATTTTGATGTCTGATTCTGGCGATACTTTTTACGACTTAATTTATATTGGCGGGGCCTTGGGAGTGATTCACGCCGCAGTCATGGCGAGATTAGGCTACCGGGTGCTGCTAGTTGAACGAATGCCTTTCGGGCGAATGAATCGCGAGTGGAATATTTCACGGGACGAAATTCAAAGCTTAATTGATTTGGGTTTATTTACTGCAGCAGAAATAGAAACTTTGATTGCCCGAGAATACAAAGATGGCTACAACAAGTTTTTTGATGCTAACAATCCACCCGTAGCTAAAGCGCCAGTCCTGCACACACCAAAGGTACTAAATGTAGCTTTGGACGGGGAGAAATTGCTGAATTTAGCGGGAGTTAAGCTAACAGAAGCTGGTGGAGAAATCTGGGACGAAACTGAGTTTATCAGAGCCGATGTTGAAGCAGAAAAAGTAGTAGTTCAAGGCCGCCACTTGCCGACCAAAGCCGATCGCACTGCATTAGGACGGCTGTTGGTGGATGCCATGGGTTCTGCTTCTCCGATCGCTTGGCAATTGAACGAAGGGCGGACTTTTGACAGCGTTTGTCCGACAGTGGGGGCAGTCATCGACGGAGGATTTGAGCCGGGAGTATGGGATTCCGATTACGGGGATGTACTCTACACTCACGGGGACATTTCCCGTGGCCGCCAGCTCATTTGGGAGTTGTTTCCCGGCGCGGGCACAGAATTAACAGTTTATCTATTTCACTACCACCAAGTACATCCCGATAATCCCGGTTCTTTGCTGGAAATGTACGAGGATTTTTTCGCAATTTTGCCGGAATACCGTCGCTGCGATGTCGATAAATTAGTGTGGAAAAAACCGACCTTTGGTTATATTCCTGGGCATTTTAGCAGTAACAGCGGCGATCGCTCCGTGGCGATCGATCGCCTAATCTCGATCGGCGACGCAGCATCCTTGCAATCTCCCCTTGTTTTCACCGGCTTCGGCTCCCTCGTCCGCAATCTTTTTCGCTTAACAGACCTGTTGGATACAGCATTAAAGCACAATTTGTTGACGGCAAATCACTTAAACCAAATTCGCGCCTACCAGAGCAATGTGTCAGTAACTTGGCTATTTTCTAAAGGGATGATGGTTCCTACCGGGAGCAGTTTGCCACCCCAAAGAATTAATTCAATTCTCAATACCTTTTTCGGTATTTTGGCAGCACAAAAACTCGCCGTAGCCGAAACTTTTATTAAAGACAGAACTGACTGGCTAACTTTCAATCGACTGGCGATCGAAGCAGCCGGAAAAAACCCTTCTCTCCTTTTGTGGATTTTAGATTTTGTCACCTTGGGGGATATTTGGCGCTGGCTGGGAAGTTACTTGAATTTTACTCTGCTGGCTTTGGCCAGTTTGCTATTCGGATGGCTTCCCAGCTTCGCCCGCAAGGTACAGCCTTGGTTGGAACCCCGGTATCCTGCTGTTTGGCTGTGGCTGTTGGCTACCAGCTATGCTCTCACCTACGGCATGGGAAAGGGGAGAAAAGAGTGTTGAGTTTTGAGTGTTGACTCAAAACTAGCAACTTCAGTTCGCTATCGAAAACTCGGCAATTCAATTTCAGCTAGCGATCGACGTTTTTTAGAAGCCCGCAGCGGACTGGCAATCAAGCTCAGCCAGTCTGGTTGGGCGACTGCTGTAGGTTTTGCCACACTCGATCGCACTTCTTGAATACCAAAGGTTTCAACAGAGTTCAAAATTTGAAAAGCCCTAGCCAATTCTTGGGCCTCCTCTTTGGTAGCAGTTTCCGGTTCAGACTCAGCCATCGGCAGTTCAGGTTCCGCAACCGGTTCGGCCGAGTCAGTTGCAGGCTCATCAGGTTGGTAGGTTTCGCTCTTCTGCAATTGAATGCCGGATACTTCGGCTAATTTGTTGAGTTCTAGAGGGGCTGGGGATTCAGGCTCGATCGCCTCGGCAGCAGCGGCTACCTCTGGAAGCTCTTCTGGTTCCGACCAAGGTTGGACAGGGGAAGCGTTGAAGGCTGGCGGCACCGGCATCTGAGAGCTTTTGACCGCCGCGAGCAAAGATTCTAATTGTGCGCTGGCGGTGTCCAGATTATTGTCAGGCGGCTCGATCCTCGGCGACTTTACCTGCGGCCTGTCCAAGCTTCTTTCCAAAGCAGCTTTGAATTGCAGAGTGTGGCGCTGCTGGCGGTGCAAACGGGCTCGCAATTCCCTGCAAATATTTTCTGTGGCTACTAACTGGTGTAACTGTTCGTTGTAGCGCTGCACAGTAGACGCACATTCTCGCTCAACAGTCGCTAGCCTGACTTGGCTGGTTGCCAACTGACTTCTTAAAGTTTCGACTAAAATTTCTTGACTTTGAAGGGTTTGATGGGAAACTTCCACTTTGCCAAACAGCCGCGTCAATTGTTCTTGAGTATTTTCGAGTTCTGCAGTCCGCTGTTCTAGCAAAGCTTCGCGATTCTGCAAGGTTTTTTGGGACGCTTCGAGAGCTGTTTCTAGCTGGGCGATCCGCTGCAAAAGGTCGCGGTTGCATTCGTGCAGAGCTTGCATGAGGGTGACTGGGGTTGATCCTTTGCCCTTGGCCTGTTCGGCATTCCCAAGCATATTTTTTAGATTATCTGAAATCGGGGGCGAGCCCGCCTCAGTAGGCTGTGTCGGAGATTGCGAATTTTTCGTTTCCGGTTTTGTGGGAATTGCATCTACGCTGATGGCGTTGGGAAAATCTACTGTTTGCCAGTCTTCTTCTGGCTGTTGGGGAACCGTTGCCGGAGTGTCTGTCGCATCGGGGGCGATCGGCTCAAAACCCCCAGTAGCAGCAAAATCTGACTGCAATGGTTCGGTATCGGATGGAACAGCAGGGTGCGATTGGTGCTGATGGGCTCGAAGATCAGCTTCTGACATGGCTTTTTATCCCAATACTCACAGGGTCTCAGATACAGTCTATCCTTAGATATTCTCCCGAAGGAAGCCCCTAAGTGATAGTTGTTGTCATTTTTTCTGTTTTTTCGGACAATAGCCTCTAAATCGAGTGGCGCGATCGAACTACAACCCGAACTCAAATTAAGGCGTAAGATGGGCCTGTGAGTTTTTCGCCCAGAGTCCTATTAAAATAATTTTTCCCGATCTCTCACGCACTGTTTCGGTATCCCGGCGATCGCCTAAGCTTTAACAACTGCACAATGTTTGTCAATAATTGCTGGAACTTCTGCCGGTGCAATGCGGCTGTAGCGAGTTTTGTCCGGCATCACAACTATATTTGGGCCCGCTTTACACTGTTTGAGACATCCGGTTCCCTGTACTGTCACTTTGTCTTCTAAACCGCGCGCATTCAAAGCATTTTCTAAAGCTTTACAGACTCCTCCAGCGCCCCGCTTCAGGCAGTCTGATTTTTGACATACTAATATTTTGGTTTGGGTTTTTGCCGGAGCTTTTACAGTTTGAGCTGCTGTGGGAGAGGTGAATTCGCTTTTGCCGATCGCGCGATCGTCGGATGTCAATACCGCAACAGGCCCATTGGTGGAGTCAAGGAGTTCGTGCGATCGATCATTGTTACCCTGAGCCAGCTTGAGGCTGCGAGCTTTAAGTTTTATTTTACCGTTTTTCAAATTGAGTTCTTTCTCACCTACAACTTGAACTCTCAACCCCGGTGTCAAAATAGGTGACAGAAATGACCGCAATTCCTTGCAAAGTTTAACAAGATATTCTACTCCGCGATCGCTACTAATTCGCAAATATTTAAGTTTACACCCATCTTCAATAATCAGGCCGAGGATTTCTCCCTCTAAACTGAATTCGGAAACTTGCTTGCCAGATTTATACATTGTTATAACTCCTTTAAATCCGTTACATCCGTTACATCTTGTACGCTGCTCTTGACCTAACTTCCTATTTCCTTTAGCCCCTTTGCCAGCAGCACTCCAGCCACTGCACGAGTTCGCCCTTCGGGGCACTGACTTGCCTCAACACGCTCTTTAACTGAGCAGCTTGTTTGACAGTGTTGACTTTTGCCCGCAAAGGTTGGTCAACCGCACACCAGCAGGGAATTTCTAGTTCTTGCAAGCGTTTGTAAACTTGCCACCTATCTAGCCAACTAACTTGCACAATGTCACAAACTTCTAATTCTGGATCTGCTGGATTCATTTTTTGACAACAGTAATAATTTGCATTAATTTTTACCCTGACTGATAGCGGGCAGAAGTTCAAAGCTAGATTTCCGAAGAACCTCAAGGATTATCAACAGCCCTTCCTAAAAAATTTTGCCTTTTACCCTCTGCCTTCTGCCTTCAGAAGGTTCGCCCCACTTTCAGGAAGCGTTCAGAACGAGGATCTTTTTAAAGCATAACCCAACTGCTAATAATTCTCAATAGGTTTAGAAAAAAAATTTCCTACTCTATAAAATCTTCCACTATCGAGGCAGACGCTGCTTGACTGGTAAATTTACAGTGCTAGACTGACTCTATTGGCAACAAAACTGCCTATTGAGAGGAGAACACACATGGCTGAGACTCAGAGTGCATTGAGACCGTTTGGCCACATAGCCGAAAACCCAGTTCTACTGGAACATTCAGTCACAGCACCGATTTGTGAAGGGATGAACGCGCTGCTGGCCAGTTTTCAGGCTCTATACCTGCAATATCAAAAACATCATTTTGTGGTGGAAGGGGCAGAATTTTACTCCTTGCACAAATTCTTTGAAGAAAGCTACGGAGAAGCTCAAGATAGCGTCCACGAGTTGGGCGAACGGTTAAATGGGTTGGGCGGCATACCGGCAGCTAGCTTTAGCAAGTTAGCCGAACTGTGCTGTTTTGAGCCGGAAGCCGACGGCGTATATTCCTGCCGCCAAATGCTAGAACACGATTTGACAGCGGAACAAGCTATTATAGTTTTGCTGCGCCGTCAAGCAGGACAAGCAGAAAGTTTGGGCGATCGAGCTACGCGCTACCTCTACGAAAAAATCCTGCTGAAAACCGAGGAACGGGCTTATCACATTTCTCACTTCCTCGCCCCCGATACCTTAGTGCAGTTGAACTTGAACTAACAATTCTTCTTCCTCTTCCTTCGCGCATTTGGGGTTCGTTATCTTAGATCGAAAAAAAAGCGGGCAGTCATAAAACTGCCCGCTTTTTTATACAAAGTGTGCTTGTCCGGAGGGAATTAAGGCGCTAAAGCATTGCCGCGCAACAAGCTACCAATGGTTTTGGCGGTAATCTTCATCTGGATGAAGGGATTAGCCGGTACCACGGTTTTATACAAATAGCTATCGAATGTGAGCTTTTGCACATCGCGATCGGCACACATTTCCACAAAAGCTTCGCGAGTAGCATCGGAACGGTAAAATACGCGCTGCAAAATGTCGAGAACTTTGTAAGTAATGCCGTAGGCTTTATCCCACCGCTTTAGGTAAATCTTAATTTCCTCTTCAGTCGGAATGCGCGCGCCTTTATTGGAAATCTCCACAATAGTTTCGGCGCACATCCGGCCAGACTTGGCAGCAAAATAGATACCTTCGCCGGAAGACTTGGTAACGTAACCTGCAGCGTCGCCTACGAGAGCAACTCGGCCGACAACCCGCCGAGGACGCGGATGTTCCGGGATAGGGTGAGCTTCCACTTTAATAATCTCACCGCCCATCAATTTTTTGGCAGCGCGGGCGCGGATGCCTGCTTGCAGCTTTTTGATACTGGCTTGATTGACTTTCATCGTGCCTGTGCCGACGGCTACGTGGTCGTATTTGGGGAACACCCAAGCGTAGAAGTCGGTAGATACGTCATCGCCGACGTACATTTCGGCTAAGTCGTGGTAGTAAGCCATTTTATCTTCCGGCAGGCGGATGCGTTCTTGGAAGGCGATCGCATAATTGTAATCACCAGCGTCGATCGCCTTTGCTACGCGGGAGTTAGCGCCGTCAGCCCCGATTACCAAATCCACCTTCAGAGTTTTCTGAATTCCCATTGCGCTGCCGTCGGAGTGGTCGGCATAGTGGAGAGTATAGGGGTCTGTATTGTTGCCGGGAATTTCTAATTTGTGAACGGTGCCGTTAATCAGTTTTGCACCCAAGGAAGCTGCCCGATCGCGCATGAAGCCATCGAGCACTTCGCGGCGGCACATACCGATGTATTCATGTGCGTTTTCAATATTGATATCCACCTCGACGTTGGAGGGGGAGATCATTTTCATTTTTCTGACTTGGCGGTCAATAATATTTTGCGGCAAGTCAAATTCGCTGACCATGCACAGGGGAATCGCCCCACCGCAGGGTTTGGCGTTGTCTAATTTACGCTCGAATAGGTATGTTTCGATGCCTGCTTTTACCAATGTTTCGGCGGCGGAAGAACCCGCAGGGCCTGAACCTACTACTGCAACCCTTAGTGTCAAAGCTTTTCTCTCCAGTTTTTTTCTATAGGCATTACTCAGGTGTGATGGTATCACGGAGTTTGGATGCGGTGGGGTGAAGCAGGGGAGATTTCAATGAAATGAAACAGAGCTTAACAGTTCGATACGAAAATCGGGTCTGGGGCGAGGCGTGCGATCGAATATCTTAAATCTTTAACGGCAGATGAACGCGGATGTGCGCTCATGTGCGTTGATGTGCGCTGGTGTGCGATCGAACTTCTAATAACAAGCTTTCGGGCTTGTTCCACAACAGATGAATTTTCTGCTTGTGGGGTGGGTTTCTAGGCTGAACAAGCTTTCGGGCTTGTTCCACAACAGATGAATTTTCTGCTTGTGGGGTGGGTTTCTAGGCTGAACAAGCTTTCGGGCCTGTTCCACAACCGATGAATTTTCTGCTTGTGGGGTGGGCATCTTGCCCGCCCCTAAGAGGTTAGAACCAGTACAATAAGTTACATTAAAGTTACTTGCACTTATATCTAAAATTCTTATGCTCGGTAATTTTCAACAAAGCAACCTGCGGATTGAGCTTGAAGCTTCCGAAACAGCGATTAGAGACAGCTTGTTGCGTCCGAGTCAATTGCAGCAGTGGCTGTGGCCGCAACAGTTGTCTAGCGATTTGCCGGAAGAATTTACTCGAGGTTTGACCTTTACAAGTTGGCTGGGCCCCGTGGCAGTTCAGCATCACGTTGATATTGTTGAGCACAATTGTCTGCGGCTGTTATTGAGTCAGGGAATTGACGGATTTCACGAGTGGTATTGGGGCGATGGTTGGGTGCAGTCTCGGTTGGAGGGGGTGTCGCTGCTGCCGCTGAATTTGGGGCAAACCGCCAGTTTACTGCGACTGCGGGAGTTTGTAGCGGGGAAGGGTAAGCGGAAGTAGATAAATGACTCTCCAAAATCCTGAGAACAAAGTCTGGTAGTCCTGCATAGCAAGGAAAAATTCTCAATCCTTTTAGGGGTAAAGAAGCGTTGTATTGATGAATAAAATACCACAAAGGTTCCACATGATTTGAGTGAGAGCTTTTTAGATTAGGAAAGGCTCTTTCTTACAACAATAGCGAGATATCCTGTTCATCAGGGAGTTCTTGCATCTTTAGAGATCAGAAGTTTTGCCCGTATCTTTCCCGACAGATTTGTGTCGCTGGCGAGGCAAAACTTTTTTATATGCGACCCAAAAATCTGTATAATAGACAGCACATCGTCTCTCAACTACTGGGACTGAATCTGACAAACCTTTAGCACCCATTTCAACTAGACTTCCTATATATAGCCATCCTAAATCATTTGTGAATTTCTTACTCCCTCCCCTTACTAAGGGGAGGGTTGGGTGGGCTGGGGTAAAAAATTTACGACTCATGTAGGGTTGCTATAAACCCCTAGAATTTCTTTGGTTAAGGCATCTATTGGCAGCTCTTTCCACTGCTTGTTCCCCTTATTGCCTACAAACGACTATATTTGATCGTGTTGGATCGTTAGCTTGCCTTGATTTTTTGACTTTACTTGAACTTTCCGGGGGACTGATGCTAATTGTTGAAAAACACATAGTATTAGAACCAGCGGGGGGACACCCTCGTGACTTTGACAATCGCGACTCAAGATATTTTTTCTAATAAAAGCCGATCTCTCAATTTTTTTGTTTCTTCTGAAATCCTTTGATGTGCGCGGTTTTAAACAAAGTGCCTGTGACAATATATAGATTTAAAGTTTTACTTAGCGCTGGGGGTGGGACAATTTTTAACGATGTTTGGAGAACCGAAACGGTGACAATTCAGGGAGTTGAGAATTAACAAGGCTTAGATACGTCGCATTATAACTCCTTACCCTTACTCTGCCAGACGACCTGAAAGCCACTTCGCTGCCGAAAAACTAAGAGTGTGTTATAAAAACATAATTTGTTCCTTTCTAAAGCGCTATTCTCGACACAACGAATCCGGTGTGTTTTGAGTAAACGTTAATTTTTACCAAAAAAATAAATATGCTCTCCATTCCAGGCATTGCCGTCCAGAAACTGCTTTACGAAAGTACCAACTCTCTGGTTTACCGGGGGATTCGGGAAGCGGATCGCCAACCGCTCATCCTGAAACTGCTCAAAGAAAGCTACCCCACACCTCAAGAATTGCTACGCTACCGCACCGAATACCGTATCACCAGAGAGCTGAAAGAGGCGGGAGTCGTGCAAGTTTATGACTTGCAAAAATACCAAAATAGCCTCGTGATTTTTGTGGAGGACTTTGGCGGGGAATCCTTGAAAATATGGATGCAGCAGCGAAAGTTTAGCCTCAAGGAGTTTCTGATCCTGGCGATCGCAGCCACTGAAACTTTAGGGCAAATTCACAGCGCCAATATTATCCACAAAGATATTAACACCTCAAATATTGTTTATAACCCGGAAACGGGACAGCTCAAAATTATCGACTTTGGCATTTCCACTCAGCTAACGCGAGAAATGCCAACCCTGAAAAATCCCAACGTTTTAGAAGGAACCCTCGCTTACATCTCGCCGGAACAAACTGGTAGGATGAATCGCTCTATCGATTACCGCACTGACTTTTACTCCCTCGGCGTCACCTTCTACGAACTGCTGACAGGAAAACTACCTTTTGAGACAGAAGACGCTTTAGAGCTAGTTCACTGCCACATTGCCAGACAACCAGTTCCCCCGCACGAAATCAAGCCAGAAATCCCCCTAATTCTCTCGCAAATTGTCAGCAAGCTGATGGCAAAAAATGCGGAAAATCGCTATCAAACTGCATTGGGTCTCAAGCAGGATTTAGAAATGTGTCTGGTTCAATTACAAGAAACCGATAGCATAGCAGAATTTGACTTGGGAACCATGGATCTTACAGACCATTTCCTGATTCCCGAAAAGTTATACGGCAGAGAAACAGAAGTTTTTCATCTATTAGCTGCCTTTGAAAGAGTTCGTAATGCTAGTGCCGAAATGATGCTAGTAGCTGGCTTTTCAGGGATTGGTAAAACCGCAGTAGTGAACGAAGTCCACAAGCCGATCGCCCGACAGCGCGGCTATTTTATCAAAGGCAAATACGACCAATTCCAGCGCAATATCCCCTTCAGTGCATTTGTGCAAGCATTTCGGGAATTGATGGGACAATTATTATCAGAAAGTGACGCTCAGTTACACAGATGGAAAACCCTGATACTCACAGCAGTAGGCGAGAGCGGGCAAGTCTTGATTGACGTAATTCCTGAATTGGAACGCATCATTGGCGCTCAACCTCCTGCATTAGAATTGTCGGGGAGTGCCGCCCAAAATCGCTTCAATTTGCTGATGCAAAAATTTGTGCAAGTATTTACCCAAGCAGAACATCCCTTAGTGATGTTTCTGGACGATTTGCAGTGGGCGGATTCGGCATCTCTGAAATTGCTACAACTGTTGATGGAGGATACGGGGCATCTCTTGATATTGGGTGCTTATCGGGATAATGAGGTATCACCGGCTCATCCCTTTATGTTGACGGTGGATGAGATTGTGAAGTCGGGAGCCACGGTGAATACGATTACCCTGCAACCTTTGAGTTTAGCAGATCTCAATCAGTTGGTAGCAGATACGCTGATTTGCGATTTATCTTTAGCCGAGCCCCTGACAGAATTGGTTTATCAAAAAACCCAAGGTAATCCCTTTTTCTCTACTCAATTCCTCAAAGCGTTGTATGAAGACGGTCAAATTATTTTTAACCCCCCTCAATCCCCTCTTACTAAGGGAGGCAGTAGAGGGGGGTGGCAGTGCGATATTAATGAACTTAAATTTGCCGACGCCTCGGATGTGGTGGAGTTTATGGCGGCGCAATTGCAGAAGTTGCCTGCAGAAACTCAGGATGTTCTCAAACTTGCCGCGTGCATTGGGGCGCAGTTTGATTTAGAGACATTGGCAATAGTCAGCGAAGAATTACCAGAACAAACGGCATCAGCGCTGTGGAAAGCCTTGCAAGAAGGACTCATTTTAGTGATTTCAGAAGGCTATAACTTCCTTCAAGCAGATGCTGAATCCCCCAATCAGTCTGTTGCTAATCCCACTTATAAGTTCCTGCACGATCGCGTCCAGCAAGCGGCTTATTCATTGATTCCCGACGATCGAAAACAAGCCACCCATCTCAAAATTGGACAGTTACTGCTACAAAGTTCTTCCGACATAGAAACAGAAGAAAAAATCTTTGATATTGTAGGGCATTTAAATCAAGGAATTGAGTTAATCCATCAATTAAGTGAACGCTCAGCCTTAGCTCAACTAAACTTAGAAGCTGGACGTAAGGCTAGAAATTCTACCGCCTACGCGGCGGCAAATATCTATCTACAGACGGGAATTGAGCTACTGACTCCTCAATGCTGGCAAACTCAATATGAATTGGCGCTAAATCTTTACGTTGCTGCTGCTGAAATTGCCTATTTGAATGGTGATTTTGATGGTATGAAACAGATGGCAGCACTGGTTTTACAAGAAGCCCAAACAATTTTAGATCGAGTTAAAATTTACGAAATTAAAATTGCTGCTCAGACAGCCCAGAGCAAGGTTTTAGAAACGATCGCAGTAGCAAGAGACGCACTCTTACAATTGGGGATTGAACTTCCTGCCGAACCTGATGAAGCTAAGATTGGCAAAGCGCTGCAAGCCCTTGCGGCCCAACTAAGTGGCAGAAAGATTGAGGAATTGGTTGACCTATCTGTGATGACAAATCCACAGACTCAGGCAGCTATGCAACTGTCTGGTATGTTGTTTCCACCCATTTTCCAGGGAATGCCGGGTTTGCTGCCCCTGCTTAGCTCAACGATGGTGAGTTTATCGCTCTCCTTTGGGAATGCACCCGCATCGACGGTGGGGTATGCGATGCACGGGATGGTGTTCTGTGCCTTTTTACAAGAGGTGGAAACCGGCTATGCCTTTGGGCAATTGGCACTTTCATTGCTCGATAGGTTCAATGTACCGGAATTCAAGTCTATAATTCTGCTTTTGTTTGGTGGTTGGATTCAGCATCGCCAAGAAGCTCTTTTGGCAACGATACCGACGCTGAAAGAGGGCTATAGGTTTGGTATGGAAACAGGCGACTTTGTAAATGCTGGCTACAACATATATATTTGTTTTTATACTCATTTATTCGCTGGTGTAGAACTAGAAACTTGGGAACCTGAAATAGCAAGTTACAGGGCTGTGATGGCGCAGTTGAAACAATATTCTGCTCGGGTTTATTTGGATATGATTCAGCAGACGGTGCAAAACTTGAGGGAAAGCAGTATTCGGCCGGATTTGTTAATAGGCTCTGCCTACGATGAAACGGTGATGATTCCCAAGCACTATCAGGATAATGAATTCACGGCGATCGCTTGTGCCTGCATCTACAAACTGCTGCTTGCTTACTGCTATGGCAATTACACGGCTGCCCTAGACCACATTTCCCAAGTCAAACAGTATTTGATGGGAGTATCTGGATCGGCTTTTGTTCCAATTTTTCATTTTTATGCCGCCCTGACGCACCTGGCACTTTTTCCCGCACAGCCAGCAATTGAGCAAACTGAAATTATTTCCTTAGTGGAAACCCATCAAACCACGCTGCAACAGTGGGCGCAAAATGCTCCGATGAATTATCTGCATAAATGGTATTTAGTGGAAGCAGAACGGCAACGGGTGTTGGGCAATAAAGCCGAGGCGATTGAAATGTACGATCGCGCAATTTCTGGAGCAAAAGAAAACAAATATGTTAATGACGAAGCCTTGGCAAACGAAATCGCAGCCAAATTCTACGGGGAATGGGGCAAAACAAAAGTTGCTCAAGCCTACATTTTTGAGGCTTATTATTGTTATGTTGAATGGGGAGCCACTGCTAAGGTAACGGATTTAGAAACGCGATATCCCCACTTATTCGCGGTAACTCAACCGGGAAGGAAAAATATTCAAACTACCGTAGCAATGACAACGACTGGTTCGGGGAATCACCTAGATATCAGCGCTGTTATGAAGGCTTCTCAGGCGATTTCTGGAGAAATTATGCTAGATAAGCTACTGTCTAGCTTGATGAAAATTTTGATGGAAAATGCAGGGGCGCAACGAGGCTATCTGATTTTGTTAAGCCAGGGACAACTGTTCATTGAAGCTGAAGGGACAATCAATGATGAACTCGTCACCGTGTTGCAGTCAATCCCCGTTGAAACCTGTCAAGACCTTTCCTCCGCCATTGTCAATTATGTGAGTCGGACTCAAGAAAGCGTGGTACTGGATGATGCTGCGCGATCGGGACAATTTACTAACGACGCCCACATCCGAAAGCATCAGCCCAAATCAATTTTATGTGTGCCGCTGATTAACCAATCTCAAATCATTAGTATTGTTTACTTAGAAAATAATCTGACAGCGGGAGCTTTTACCCCTGAAAGAGTTGAACTATTAAAAGTGTTATCTGGACAGGCGGCGATCTCGATTCAAAATTCTAAGCTTTATACAGAAGTACGCGAAAATGAAAGCAGGCTGGCTCAACTCAACAAAGCTTACGAGCGATTTGTTCCCCATCAATTCCTCCAGTTTTTAGAGAAATCAAGCATCATAGATGTAGAATTGGGCGACCAAGTACAGTTAGAAATGTCGGTGTTGTTTTCCGACATTCGTGATTTCACTACGCTTTCGGAAACTATGACGCCGGAGAATAATTTCAAATTTATCAATTCCTATCTTTCTCGTATGGAACCTGTTATTAATCAAAATCACGGGTTTATTGATAAATATATTGGCGATGCGATTATGGCGCTGTTTAGTGGGGAAGCTGATAATGCGGTGAAAGCGGGAATAGCAATGCTGCACCGTCTCGTTGAATATAATGAATACTGCACCAACTCGGGCTGTGCGCGGATTCAGATTGGGATTGGGATTAATACGGGTTCTTTGATGCTGGGAACTGTGGGCGGACCAAATCGCATGGACGGTACGGTAATCAGCGATGCGGTGAATTTAGCTTCTCGCGTGGAAAGTTTGACAAAAAATTATGGGGTGTCACTGTTAATTACCCAGCCAACTTATACGCGCCTGAAAAATCCATCTCAGTACGCAATCCGCACTCTAGACACGGTAAAAGTCAAGGGAAAATCCGAAGCTGTGACGATTTATGAGGTGTTTGATGCAGATCCACCAGAAATTAAACAGGTCAAGTTATCTACGCTCGAATTGTTTGCAGAAGCTAGGGCACTTTACTCGGAAGGGAAGTTATTTGAAGCGGCGCGGCTGTTTTCCGAGTGTTGGCGTCAGAATCCGGGCGATCGCGTTGCTAAAATTTACTGGGAACGCTGTGAGTCTGCATTGGTGACTCGCACCAAAATCAAAGACAGGCTACATAATTTAAATTAAGCGGTTGCTATACCTGAAAATCACAGCAAAATTACGATCGACTGCTGAGACACCCTACAAACTAGGCGATCGAAATCGGGTAGGTATGTGGTTGCGCTAAAGCGCTAAAGCGCAACAACCTACGAAGTCTACAAAGTTACTCCCTCAACTATACTGCTGGCAGTAACTCCTTTCAATATAGCTAAATATTCCCCTGTTACCTGATACTGAATTATAGTATCGCTAACAAAAGCGCCTGTTCCTTGAAAAATATTTAACTGGCTAAAAGCCAGGGGGCTAATTAAATCAATTTTGTCTTGATTGAGGGTGAAATCATTAATGACTTCGGCGGTGGCTAAGTCTGTTCCACCAGTGCCGATCGCGATCGCAAACACATCAAAACCTAATCCGCCTGTAAGAGTGTCGGCACCCATTTCTCCAAATAAGTAATCATTGCCCCCATCGCCAAATACTATATCGTCGCCATCGCCGCTGTAAATGCGATCGTTTTCCTTACCTGAGTAAATCAAGTCAGTACCGCCGTTACCCTGAATAAAATCAATCCCTTGGCCGCCAAAAATAATGTCATTGCCATCACCGCCGCTGATACCGTCATCCCCTTTTTGTCCGTAAAGCAAGTCATCTCCTGCTTTGCCATGAAGATAGTCATTGCCGGGGCGTGCGTGGATAATGTCGTTTAATGCCGATCCTGTGATGCGATCGTCCTTCTGTGTCAAACCGATTACTGACTTTTTCAACAAGGTTGTGACATCGCCTAAGTTATCGTTATCGCTGATATTGACTGTGAGAGGGGCGACGAGATTATTATACTGTGTGTCAAGGCTGGTAGTGGCATGGCTAATTGAACTTAGACGATCGCCCTCAACAACCGCATCGTCAACAGCCTTCACCGTTACCGTTTGAGCGACATTCCAATTGGCGGGAGTAAAAGTAAGGGCCCGTAGGCTGACAGTAACTTGAGTTCCAGGGGTAATGGCGACGGTGACATTAGCAGTTGGCTGAGTATTTAGTCGAACTTTGTATATATCGCTGCCCAAGCTTTCGAGTACGTCGGTACTGCCAAGTGATTGAATGAAAATGACAGCGGGAGTACCTGGAGTCGGAGTCGGTATTGGAGTCGGAGTCGGTATTGGAGTCGGAGTCGGAGTCGGTATTGGAGTCGGAGTCGGAGTCGGTATTGGAGTCGGAGTCGGTATTGGAGTCGGAGTCGGAGTCGGTATTGGAGTCGGTATTGGAGTCGGAGTCGGTATTGGAGTTGGTATTGGAGTCGGAGTCGGTATTGGAGTCGGTGTGGGCGTGGGAGTTGGTATTGGAGTCGGAGTCGGTATTGGAGTCGGTGTGGGCGTGGGCGTGGCAATGTCAACAGTAAAACTGCCTAAGTTGCTAGCTACAACTTGATTGCCAAAAGTATCTTTTACTTGCGATGCTTGCAAATTAACAGCGTAACTGCCATTATCTGTATCATCCCAACTTCCCCCAGGCGGAGTCAGCGAATAAGTTGCCGTGCGAGTGGTACCGTTACTGTTAGTATCGACGCTGACAAATGCAGCCGGAATTGTACCACCTGACCAATTTACTAGAAAGTCCGAACTATCCAAACTGCTAACATCTATGGCAGTATTGTCGCTGAAAGTAACAGTAAAAGTCTGCGTTGTACCGCCTGCTGTCGTAATATCAGCAATAGGAGTGACACTAGCAGTTGGCAATGTTTGATCGATGCTGTAAACTTCTCCTGTCAAATTGCCATTGGCAGTACCAGTACCGCCCAGCGGTATGCCAGAGGTATTAATGCTGTCATCATCTACTAAATTTAACCCTAAAGTACCGCTGCCAGTACCCGCATTGACGCTGACAGTATAAGTATTGCCGCTACCTGTGACTCCAGCTATGCTTGCACCAGTGATGCCTGTAGCTACAAGAGCAAAATCTCCGCTGTCAACTCCCGTTACAGTCTTATTAAAAGTTACGGTGTAATTCAGGCTAGATAAATTAGTGGGATTGGGGTTAGCGCGAACGATGGATGTTACCGTAGGAGGAGTAACAATAGTCTGTAACCCGCTAGCTGTCGGCGTTCCACTTTTGTTTCCCTCTGTAAAAGTAATGTTGGCTAAAGTGGGTGGAAGAATGTTAATTGTATTTCCATCAGTCGCACCAGTTGCTATGTCGGCTGTTAGGAATAAATAGCCTGTTGTGCCAGCATTGATAGGTTGAGAAAGTCCTGTAAAAGCTAAGTTGCTACCAGTAGCGACAGGTGGCAGAGTTTTCAAAACAGTATCGCTGGCATCCAAGAGATTATCACTGGAATACCAGAGTTTGAAGCCATTGGTAGCAATGTCAGAAGTTTGATAAGTACCACCAGTGGTAGCAGTTAAACCGGTGAATTGGGTATTAACACCCGTTACGGCTAAATTTAATTGATATAGCGGCTGCTTGAGAGTACCGGAGGCAATGTTAGCGGTGGCAATTGTAGGTGAAGTGATGGCAATATCGGGAGCGCCGTAGCGGGCTAGGGCAAAGTCATAATCACTGCCATTATAAGCAGCCCCCGCCACAACGATTTTGCCGTCACTCTGAATGGAGGTGGCATAGCCTATGCCACTGAAGCCATTAAAATCTGTAGTAACTGTGCCAGTGCCGTTGAAGCTCGTATCGAAACTGCCGTTAGAATTGTAGCGGGTTACGGTAAAGTCTAAATTGGCGCCGGCCACGATTATTTTGCCATCGCTTTGGATGAAGGTGGCAGTGCCGCCAGTACCGAAGCTGATATCGAGTGTGCCGTCAGCGTTGTAGCGGGCTATGGGAGACGACCCCGCCACAACAATTTTACCGTCACTCTGGATCGAGAGGGCATTGCCATCGTTGATATTGCCGTTAAAATCAGTAGTGACTTTGCCATCATTATCAAAGGTGTTATCGAGTGTGCCGTCAGCGTTGTAGCGAGCTAGGGCAAAATCACTATAGGCGACGCCATTAAAGACATACCCTGCTACGACAATTTTGTTGTCAGGCTGGATGAATACGGCATTCCCATAGTCGTTTTGGCCGTTAAAATCAGTAGTGATTTTGCCATCATTATCAAAGGTGTTATCGAGTGTGCCGTCAGCATTGTAGCGGACTAGGGCAAAGTCATAATAAGTGCCATTAATGGCATTCCCCGCCACAACAATTTTGCCGTCACTCTGGATGAAGACGGCCTGACCTTCGTCACGACCTCCGTTAAAATCAGTAGTGACTTTGCCATCATTATCAAAGGTGTTATCGAGTGTGCCGTCAGCGTTGTAGCGGACTACAGCAAAGTCAAAGTTGCTGCCATTATAGGCAGACCCTGCCACGACAATTTTGCCATCACTCTGGATAAAGACGGCCTTGCCTTCGTCGTTTATTGAGTTGCTATTAAAATCTGTAGTGACTTTGCCAGTGCCGTTGAAGTTGGTATCAAGTGTGCCGTTGGTATTGTAGCGGGCTAGGGCCAAGTCATAATTGCTGCCATTGTTAGTACGCCCTGCCAAAACAAATTTGCCGTCAGACTGGATGAATAGGGCATAGCCAACGTCCTCGTTTACGTTAAAATCAGTCGTGACTTTGCCACCAGTCCCGAATGTGGGATCTAAGTCACCCGCCGCCAAGACTGATGCGTAATTAAGTCTTGCAGCTTCAGTGAAGGCTAAAGGCGCGTCAATTTTACCGATTTGTACTTCCAGTTGCCAGTCTCCCCCTAGTTTGGCATTGCCGGTAAGGTTGGCGGAGGCGGCGATGTCAGCACCAGTTAATTCACTCAGGCGTTGGAGGAATTGGTTAGGTTTTGTGGGCTTTGCAGCACTTTCAACTGGGCGGTTCAAACCGCCATTACACAAACTAAACCCGTTTGTGCGGGTTGAAATTCCATAGTCCGCGTAGGCGGAATTTGTTTGTACAGCCGCGAATTCTATTCGCCAGGGCTGATTAAAAGCCGCGACATTACACCCATAAAGGAGAATATCTGCACCGGGAATTAATGCTTTTCGCCACTGTTTGAGTTGAGGGGCGAAACTTTCTATGTTGCTGCTGTTGAGTATATTTGCGCCGAAATGTACCGCACCTGGACTGCCGTGAGAGATGATGTGGATTGCTTCTATATTTTGTTCAATTGCTAACCTTTCGGTAATTTGCTCAATGCCATCGAGCGTTTCATCTAGAATAATTACTTCCGCATTGGGGGAAATTCCGCTAATTAAACTTTGATAATCTTCAACATTTGAGTCAATAAAAACTAGAGTTGAAACATTTTTTTTGTGTATCATTGGCTATCTCTTACTTTTTAAATAGGTGATTAGCAATAAAAAATATTTATGCTAATTAAAAACGTCTAGAATGGGGCTGCGTGACCACACTCCTGATGGGATGCAAAAATTATCGGCATCCCCGAACCCTACACCACGAAAGTTACTGCCTGAACTATACGGATGGCAGTGACTCCTTTTAATATAGCTAAATATTCCCCTGTTACCTGATACTGAATTATAGTATCTCTCTCCAAAGCGCCTGTTCCTTGATAAATATTTAACTGGTTAAAAGACAGGGGGCTACTTAAATCAATTTTGTCTTGATTTAGGGTAAAATCAGTAATCACATCAGCAGCGGCTAAACTTGTTCCACCAGTATCGATCGCGATCGCAAACACATCAAAACCCAATCCGCCTGTGAGAGTGTCGGCCCCGATTTCTCCAAATAAGTAATCATTACCCCCGTCGCCAAACAATATATCGTTGCCATCGCCGCCGTAAATGCGATCGTTTTCCTTACCTGAGTAAATCAAGTCAATACCCCGATCGCCCTGAATAAAATCAATCCCTTGCCCGCCAAAAATAATGTCATTGCCATCACCGCCGCTGATGCCGTCATCCCCTTTTTGTCCGTAAAGCAAGTCATCGCCTGCTTTGCCATGAAGATAGTCATTGCCGGGGCGTGCGTAGATAATGTCGTTTAATGCCGATCCTGTGACGCGATCGTCCTTATCTGTGAAACCGATTACTGACTTTTGGGACAAGGTTTTGACATCGCCTAAGTTATCGTTATCGCGGATATTGACTGTGAGAGGAGCTACGAGATTATTATACAATGTGTCAGTGCTGGTAGTGGCGTGGCTAATTGAACTTAGACGATCGCCCTCAACAACCGCATCGTCAACCGCAGTCACCGTTACCGTTTGGGCGACATTCCAGTTGGCGGGAGTAAAAGTCAGGGCCCGTTGGCTGAGTGTAAGTTGGGTTTCAGGGGTAATGGCGACGGTGACATTAGCAGTGGGCTGAGTATTTAGTCGCACTTTGTATATATTGCTGCCGAAGCTTTCGAGTACGTTGGTACTGCCAAGTGGTTCCAGGATAATGACAGCGGGATTACTTGGTGTTGGCGTGGGAGTTGTTGTCGGAGTTGGCGTTGTTGTCGGAGTCGGAGTTATTGTCGGAGTTGGCGTTGGAGTTGGAATTGGAGTTGGCGTTGGAGTTGGAATTGGAGTTGGCGTTGGAGTTGGAATTGGAGTTGGAGTCGGAATTGGAGTTGGCGTTGGAGTCGGAATTGGAGTTGGCGTTGGAGTCGGAATTGGAGTTGGCGTTGGAGTTGGCGTTGGCGTTGGAGTTGGAATTGGAGTCGGAGTTGGAGTTGGAATTGGAGTTGGCGTTGGCGTTGGAGTTGAAATTGGAGTTGGCGTTGGAGTTGGAATTGGAATCGGCGTGGGAGTTGGAATCGGCGTGGGAATGTTAACAGTAAAACTTCCTAAATTGCTACCTAAAACTTGATTGCCAAAAGTATCTTTTACTTGCGATGCTTGCAAATTAACAGCGTAACTGCCATTATCTGTATCATCCCAACTTCCCCCAGGCGGAGTCAGTGAATAAGTAGCGATGCGAGGTGTGCCGTTACTGTTAGTATCGACGCTGACAAATGCAGCCGGAATTGTACCGCCTGACCAGTTTACTACTAGGTCAGAACTATCTAAACTGGTAATATCAACTCCATTATTGTCGCTGAAAGTAACATTAAAAGTCTGCGTTGTACCGCCTGCTGTCGTAATATCAGCAATAGGAGTGATGGTAACAGTCGGGACAATTCCATCTATTGCTATTGCTTTAGAAGCACCCAAAGAATTCACTAGACCCGGAGTTGGCAAGCTTAAAATAGCATCACCATTGGCAGCATTCTTAAGAGTACCCCCACTCAGAGATAAAGCAGTTGTGGAAACATAGTCTAAGTCAGGATTGCTATCGCCGGCTGCAACTGTATACCGAAATGTTAAAGTGTTGCTACCGCTGCCTGAGAGGTAATTCGCAACAGGAGTTACACCTGCTAAACTAAGTTTCGGCGTACCCGTGACATTGACGATTTGAGAGAATTGAACGGTGATGTCGATGGATGTATCAATACCGTAAGTCCCGTCTGCTGTGGTGGCACTAACATTGGTAACAGTGGGAACGGGATTAATTGCAATATCGGCAGTTTCGGTAGCGCTACTGAAAACACTGGACGTAGTGTTATTTGTTCGGTCTGCGGTGTAGTCGGCTACACTGCCGTTAGTGCCAACTATTTGATCCCAGGCGGCAAAGGTGATGGCGTTGGTGAGAGTGCCGTTATAACCTGCATTGGGAACAAATCGGAGGCTGGTGTTGGCATTACTAGCTAATAGTAAGGCGTTGGTAGTAGAAACGGCTGGGGCGTTATTCCAGGTAGTGCCGTCGGTGGTGTATTGCCAAGTGCCGTTAGTGGTGTCGAGGTTGGTGATAGCGATGCCTTGTAAGGCGCTGGCGTTGGGATCGGTGATTTTTGTACCGCCGAGGTTGGCGATGATGGTACTAATTAATGTACCTGTACTGGCGCTGTCGTTTTGGTTTTGGGCGTTGAGAGTGGGGATGCCGGAATTATCGAGGGTGGGGGAGTCGTTGACTAAAACGCTGACGGTGGTGGGTGTGGAGGCGATGCCGTCGGTGGCGGTGTATTGAAAAGTGTCTACACCGTTGAATCCGGCGTTGGGGGTGTAGTATATGTTGCGTCCTTTGTCAAGGGCGATCGCATTGGCATAATTACTCGCATTCGGGTTAAAAGTAGGATCGGCGGCACCTGTGGTGGGGTTTAATTTGGCGATATAGTTGCGACCAATGCCGCCGATGGTGGTAAAATTGCCGCCCACGATGGAGTTGCCACTGCTGTCTACAGCGATCGCATAGACACTAAGACCCGCATTCGGGTTAAAAGTAGGATCGGCGACTCCTGTGGTGGCGTCTAATTTGGCGATATAGTTGCGGGCACTGCCACCGATGCTAGTGAAACTGCCGCCCGCGATGGGGTTGTCACTGCTGTCTAGGGCGATCGCCAAAACCTCAGTATTCGCACCCTGGTTAAAAGTAAGATCGGCGAGACCTGTGGTGGGGTTTAATTTGGCGATATAGTTGCGGGTTTGTCCGCCGATGCTGGTGAAAAAGCCGCCCACGATGGGGTTGCCATTGCTGTCTAGGGCGATCGTCCAGACAGTAAGGTTCGCACCCTGGTTAAAAGTAGGATCGGCGGCACCTGTGGTGGGGTTTAATTTGGCGATATAGTTGCGGGGACTGCCGCCGATGGTGGTGAAACTGCCGCCCACGATGGGGTTGCCACTGCTGTCTAGGGCGATCGCATAGACAATACTATTCGCACCCTGGTTAAAAGTAAGATCGGCGGCACCTGTGGTGGGGTTTAATTTGGCGATACGGTTGCGGGTTTGTCCGCCGATGGTGGTAAAATCGCCGCCCACTATGGGGTTGCCACTGCTGTCTAGGACGATCGATCTGACATTATTATCCGCAGTCGGGTTAAAAGTAGGATCGGCGAAACCTGTGGTGGGGTTTAATTTGGCGATACGGTTGCGGGCACTGCCGCCGATGGTGGTGAAATCGCCGCCCACGATGGGGTTGCCACTGCTGTCTAGGGCGATCGATCTGACAATAGCATTCGCATTGGGGTTGAAGGTGCTATCTACCGTCCCATCGCTATTTAATCGGGCAATGCTGTTGCGAGGAGTGGCATTAACAGTGGTGAAAGCGCCACCCACATAAATCCAATCGTTGATGGTGGCGGTGCCATTGGTGGGGGCGGTGGTGATGCTCTGTACTGAGAGGCGGGCGCTTCCTGTGTCGTTGGCGAGGGTGTCTATGCTAATTTGGGGCGAGTTGACGGGGATAGTTTTGTTGTCGGGGTTAGCGGTGGCCGCTAGGATGTGGCTGTAGGCTAAAGCCTTAATGGGCGTTGCTTCGATATGGCCGATTTGTACTTCCAGTTCCCAGTTTCCACCCAGTGCCGCATTGCCGGTGGGGTTGGCGGAGGCGGCGATGTCGGCACCCGTTAATTCACTCAGGCGTTCGAGGAATTGGTTAGGTTTTGTAGGTTTTGTAGGACTATTTTCAACTCGGCGGTTAAAACCGCTACTACACAAACTCAACTCGTTTGCGTCGGTTGAAATTCCATAGTCCGCGCAGGCGGAATTTGTTTGTATAGCCGCGCATTCTATTTGCCAGGGCTGATTAAAAGCAGCGACATTACACCCATAAATGAGAATATCGGCACCGGGAATTAATGCTTTGCGCCACTGTTTGAGTTGAGGCTCGAAACTTTCTATATTGCTGCTATTAAGTGTATTTGCACCGAGATGTACCGCACCTGGACTGCCGTGAGAGATAATATGTATTGCTTCTATATTTTGTTCAATTGCTAGCCTTTCGGTAATTTGCTCAATGCCATCCCGCGTTTCATCTAGAATAATTACTTCAGCATTTGGAGAAACGTCGCCAATTAAACTCTGGTAATTTTTAACATTTTGGTCGATAAAAACTATATTTAAAACAAGTTTTTGCTGTATCATCATGCAACCTCTTTACTTTTCAAAGTTTATATGTATCGCTCAAATAGCACTTATGCACTTACTAGCATTTGATTGCGAGCCACGCCTAAAGTCATTGCGATTGCTTTGTTTCTGGCAATAACTTTGTTAGTATTTCTGCACTTACACTATGTCATTACGAGAAATAAAGCAATTTTCTGTCATTGCGATAAACGAAGAAATCGCCAGATTTTGGAATTGCTTCGCTTTTCTCACAATGACATTACCAAGGACTCCCAATCATCGTAAATCCCGACCAATAATAAGGATGGGAGAGATTTTCATTACCCAGTTTAGCTAATTCTGGCGGCAATTCTAAATCCTTATTTGAGTTTGACAAAATTAAACGACCATTTTCTATGCGAACTTGACCTTTGATCATAGCAATTTGAGCCTGTCGCAAAGCTTCAGCTTTAATCGGCGCAACTTTCAAGTGATGGTAAAATTCAGCCATTAACCCTAAAGTACCTTCATCGCTGACAGACCAAAGACTCGCCAAAACCGACTTCACCCCCGCTTGCACAGCTAACCCCGCAAAACCTAATTCGGTGTCGTCATCACCCACAGCAGTTTTACAAGCGCTCAACACCAATAGTTCAACTTTAGGTGGTTGATTCCACCCTAGTTCGCGCACGCGATCGAGTGTTAGCCTGCTATCTGATAACTGAATGTAAGAATTACTCGGTGATCCTGACTTAAAGTATCCGTGAGTAGCGAGGTGAATAATCCGAAAGGCTTGGGCGGTGCGTTGCGACCTCAGATTATTGAGAGTAAAGGTTTGGTTCAGGAAAGATTCGCCTTTCCATTCGGAGGCAATAGCATTAAGTTCTGCAGGCACTGCTAGCAAGGGTTCGTTATTGGTAAATTGTGAGGCTCCCATTGCTAAAACTTCAGCATTTTTAACACTTTCATAGCTAGTATCGGTTAAGTTGACGCTGGGAATGAGTCCGATGCTGTACTTTTCTACTAGAAATTGAGAACCGTCATGGAGGGCGGCTAAGGGGAGCGATCGCAACCCCGCATCCATACTAAAAACTAGGGTGTCGATGCCCTCAGCTTTCAAATCCGCTTCCAAGGGAGCAATTATCCACTGGTAAAGTTGTTGGGATGCTGGCAAATAGCTCTGAGTATTGATTTTGCTGGGACTAAGGAGTTCCAATCTGAAATTGGCGACGACTTGCATCAGAGTTTCGCGCCGGGCGGCGGGGATGCTTTTGTGAATTGGGATGCCTGTAGGGGGAACGATGATCAGGTCTAATTGTTCAGGGCGAGCTAAGGTGTAGATAATGGCTGGTTTTTTACCAGTTTGGCTAGCGATCGCTCTAATTCTTTGCTGTATGGCCGTAAAAGATTGCAAATCCCGCCTGATTTGCTGGTTAATGTATGATCCAACTTGTTCACTGTAGAAGATATCGATAAAGAAACTGGCTTGTGGGATATCACCTCTATCGATCAGTCGTGTGATATCGCTAAGGCTAACTCTACTTAGAGGCGATGCCGTTTGGACAACTTCGCTTACCCAATCGGATCTGTAGTTAAAAAGAGATTCAATTCTATTAATGCTATTCAGGTTGCCAGATTGGGCGATCGCATTGGTAATTGAAATATCCGGTAAGGGGAAGGTGGCATCAAGAGACGGAGATAAAGTTGGTGTCGGAGTAGGTAATGGCATCGGGGCTAGCCTTTCAGGCGCAATGGAGGGCACAACTAATATCGGAGACGGTATTGCTTGTGGAATTGGCGCAGGTGATGGCGTTGGTTCTGGTATTAAAGATGGCGCGGGTGATGGCGTTGGTTCTGGTATTAAAGATGGCGCAGGTGATGGCGTTGGTTCTGGTATTAAAGATGGCGCAGGTGATGGCGTTGGTTCTGGTATTAAAGATGGCGCGGGTGATGGCGTTGGTTCTGGTATTAAAGATGGCGCAGGTGATGGCGTTGGTTCTGGTATTAAAGATGGCGCAGGTGATGGCGTTGGTTCTGGTATTAAAGATGGCGCGGGTGATGGCGTTGGTTCTGGTATTAAAGATGGCG
>NZ_JAUBQS010000029.1:0-83629 GCF_036701355.1 Microcoleus sp. Pol12B3 | reverse complement strand
AGCAATCGTTTGGGGGTTTTGTGTTGCCGAATCTATCTTCCTTTCTCTCTGCTTAAATATCTGCGGAATGTGGGTTCTAACTAAAAGTGCGATCGCACACCTCATCCGCGTTCATCTGCGTCAATCTGCCTACATCAGCGGTTCCCAAAAAAATAAGGTGAGCAAAGCCCACCCTACTCTCTTACTAAAAACGATTAAACCTTCGCTTCATTCTTCACCAAATTACCCCAACCCAAATCCTTCAGCGAATTATTCCGGCGCAGCGGACGAGTCACCAACTCCAAAATATCCCGCGCATTACCAAAGCCGTGAATCTGAGCAAAAGTAAACTCAACAGACCACTTAGTATTAATCCCCCGTGCTTCCAAAGGATTAGCGTGAGCCATACCAGTAATTACCAAATCAATATTCTGCTCGTAAATCCGCTGAAGCTGATTGTAATTGTCCGGTTTTTCCACAATCCGAGGAGTAGGAACTCCCATCTCGTGACAAGTTTTTTCTAACAACGCCAACTCGGCTGCTTGATAGCGCTTGTCCATATAAGGAATGCCAATTTCCGGGCAAGTCATGCCGCAGCGAATCAAGAAACGTGCTAAAGAAATCTCTAGCAAATTGTCTCCCATAAAAAAGACAGATTTACCGCGAATTATTTGCAGGTAATCTTCCAACCCAGCCCAGATTTGCGCTTCCCGTTCGTCCAAACCTTTTGGTTCAATTCCCAACACTGAACAAATCTTTTCAATCCAAGCGCGAGTTCCGTCAGGGCCGATGGGGAACGGAGCACCAATTAGCTTACACTTGCGGCGGCGCATCAACGTAGAAGCAGTGCGCGACAAGAACGGATTCATACCCGATACATAATAGCCTTCTTCCAAGACTGGCAATTCTGTGTAGCGCTTGGAAGGAAGCCAACCGGAAACTTTGATTCCTTGCTTCTTCAATTCTAGAGTTAGCTGAGTAACAACCGGATCGGGCAAAGAACCGAAAAGTACCAGCGGTGTGTGCTTGACATATTCCGATTCATCTGCTGCAACTTCCTCTTTTTTCTTACCGAAATTCAGCAGTTGAGAGATAGCATTTCTTTCTTGCTTCTGAGCTTCTACAACAGGAGCTTTGTCAGGGCATTTAGCAGCCATCGCTGCTAAAACGGTATCTTCCCCTTGAGTAAAAGCGTAATCCAAGCCGTTAGCGCGCGCTGTGACGATGGGAATGCCAATTTCTGCTTCGAGTTTCGGCGCTAAGCCTTCCAAATCCATTTTGATGATTTCGGTGGTGCAAGTGCCGATCCAGACAATTACACTGGGGTTACGATCGCGCTTAATTTGCAAGCACAGCCGCTTCAACTCATCATAATCGTTTAACTGAGCGGAAATATCGCCTTCTTCCAACTCAGCCATCGCATAGCGAGGCTCAGCAAAAATCATCACGCCCATTGCGTTTTGCAAGAAATAGCCGCAAGTCTTAGTACCGATTACCAAGAAAAAGCTATCTTCAATTTTTTGATAAAGCCAAGCTACGCAGCTAATCGGACAAAAGGTGTGATAATTGCCTGTTTCGCATTCAAAGTTTAAAGCTTCCGGTTCATTAGTAGTAATAGCAGTCATATCTCAAATCTTCTCCCTTTAAATTGTTTTTAGTCTGAAACAGGACAGGCTCGCTAAGCGAGGAAATATCTGTTTTTTGCGATCGCCTCGTTTCTCTGGCGGACGATAGAAATAGGTTTTTTTTCCTCTCGAACGCAAACAGGCGCAGCGGCGAGAAAACACCTGTTTTGTGCGATCGCACTTTCGCAGCGAACAATAAATAGAAATACCTGATTTTGGGCTAATTCCTCTAAAAAATAGATGCAGCCAATTCAATATTTCCGCAGCCGCAGCATCCAAAATTTGGGCTAAAAAATTCTGCGCGAGGGCTTATAATCCCTCACAGCAGGGATTTAATTTTCTTCAACTCGCTCCGGCAAAAAGCCTCTTGGGAGTTGTGAGTTGGAGCTAATTAAAAATCAAAAACTCGCAACTCACAACTCACCAATAGACCGGCAAAATTCAAGACTAGAAGAGATGCGGGCGATCGCCACAACCTCACTTAAAATCCGACAAAAAGCCCGAAATTTCTTCATCCTCATCGTCGGAATCCAAATCGCCGAGACCTAGAGCATCTAAATCATCTTCATCGGGATCTCCGGTAGTTGCTTCCCCCAGATCGTCGAGTCCGAGATCGTCGAGGTCATCGTCATCAGATACAGAGAAATCGTCAATACCGTCATCGTCCAAGTCACCCAGATCCATGTCTAGGTCATCTGAGGTCGCTGCCCCAAACGGATCAGGTATTTCTTCGGCGACAAACTCTGCATCTTCTTCCCCAAACGGATCGGATATTCCCGATTCGAGATCTCCAGAGGTCAAAGTCCCAAATTGAGAGGCTTCTTCTTCCTCGTCATCGCCGAGGTCGAGACCGCCCAAAGCCGAGGCTTCTTCTTCCTCGTCATCATCGCCGAGGCCGAGACCGCCCAAAGCTAAGGCTTCTTCTTCCTCGTCATCATCGCCCATATCAAAGTCAGATACGGCGTCTTCCTCGTCGTCGCCCATATCAAAGTCAGATACGGCGTCTTCCTCGTCGTCGCCCATATCAAAGTCAGATATGGCGTCTTCCTCATCGTCTTCGAGACCGAGAGCGTCCAAAGCCGAGGCTTCTTCCTCGTCATCGTCCATGTCGAAGTCGGAGACCGCTTCTTCCTCCTCGTCATCGTCCATGTCAAAGTCCGAGACCGCTTCTTCCTCCTCGTCGTCCATGTCGAAGTCGGAGACCGCTTCTTCCTCGTCATCGCCCAAGTCGAAGCCAGAGACTGCTTCTTCCTCAAACTCATCGAAGGATTCGTCTGAGCTCAGTGCTGACGCACCAGCAGCCAGACCGGCTGCTCCGGCGACTCCGGCGACTACTCCGGCTGCTGCTAAGGCCGCACCGCCCAATTTATTAGATTTGGCATCAGCGGGTGCAGCAGTTGCAGTTTGAGCTGCTGCGGGTGCAGCAGTTGCAGTTTGAGCGACTGCGGGTGCAGTAGTTGCAGTTTGAGCTGCTGCGGGTGCAGCAGTTGCAGTTTGAGCGACTGCGGGTGCAGCAGTTGCAGTTTGAGCGACTGCGGGTGTTGGAGATTTACCGGCCGTCTGCGGCGCGATATTTGAGGGCATACCCAGCGCGATGTCCGGGTCAAAATTTAGTCCCAACACTTCGATCAGGCTGTCTGCATCCGGCTTGAGTTTTGAGAAGGGCAGCATTAATTGCTGGAGTTCCGGCTCCAGGGCAGCCGCAATTCCCAGGATGAGGTAAGAAACAGGCCTTTTCCCGCCGTCGGGTGTGGCGACCGTGTTCTCAGCCGTCATGTGCAGGAGCAGCCAAGCCCGATTTACCTGGTAGTAGTCCAACCACTTCTGTTTGAGAGCAACTGAAAAAGTATCAAAAAAAGCCATAACCTCTTTATCCTCATCCTGATCGCTAGACCTATTAAACCATCATCAGGTCTAGCTCATCTTCCTCCTTCTTGACCACCGGTTGCACTGGATTTAGATAAAAATCTGAAAGTAAGGCGAATAATTCGCGATCGGGCGTGTCGTTGGGCACTACTCCTTCGGGCATTGCCAAAATCTGGTCGGCTATGTTGAGGTAGTAATCGCAGACGTAGTTAAGCGAAGGATCGCTTTCGGCCATCTCAAACAATGTTTTGCCTTTGACGCGAGAAACTCGGATGTCTTCAATTAGGGGCAGCACTTCCAGCACCGGCATCGGTACAGAGTCAATGTACTTGTCTATCAAGTCGCGCTTTGAGGTGCGGTTCCCAATTAAACCGGCGAGCCGCAACGGGTGAGTGCGCGCTTTTTCGCGGACTGAGGCGGCGATGCGGTTGGCTGCAAATAAAGCATCGAACCCGTTGTCGGTAACAATCATGCAGTAATCCGCGTAGTTCAAGGGGGCTGCAAAACCGCCGCACACTACGTCACCGAGCACGTCGAAGAGGATGATGTCGTATTCGTCGAAGGCATTGAGTTCTTTGAGGAGTTTGACGGTTTCACCCACTACATAGCCCCCGCAGCCAGCTCCTGCGGGAGGGCCGCCTGCTTCTACGCAGTCAACGCCTCCGTAGCCTTTGTAGATGACATCTTCGGGCCAAACGTCTTCGTAGTGATAGTCCTTTTGCTGAAGGGTGTCAATAATTGTGGGGATCAAGAAGCCAGTGAGGGTAAATGTGCTGTCGTGCTTTGGATCGCAACCGATTTGCAAAACTTTCTTGCCGCGCTTGGCTAGGGCAACGGAGATGTTGCAGCTTGTTGTCGATTTGCCAATTCCACCTTTTCCGTAAACTGCGAGTTTCACTCTTTGTTCTCCTATAGGTTTCTATCAAAACGATGAGGGCTGGGTTTTCATCCTTTTTTTCGATCGCCCAACTCCAATAGCCCAATTGCAATAGCCCAATTGCAATTCCCTTACTGTCAGTCGATTTGAGATTTCAGAATTGAGATGAAAGAATCGACTCCACATATGAATCTGGGGCTTCTCTCTAACTAAAATTTTCGATCTCGACGACTTTTGTTTGGGGCTTGTATCCGTCTTTGGGTTAGGCCAATTTTGGACTCGGCCCTTAGTCACCTCGTTGAAAGCATTATTAGCTAACTTGCGATGAAAAGAAAGGGGGCGTCTAAATGAAAATGCTAGTAAATTTGTTTATTTTGCATCTTTGGGAATCTTAACTGGTTTTTTGATATAAAAATCTATTTTTATATTTTTTTTAGCTTTTAAATAGATTTTAGAATACTTTCTTAATATAAAGAGGTACAAAAATAAAACAAAAATTAACTTCTCAAACAATCTGGGCTTTTGGCTTTGGGGCTAGGATGCAGGCAGTTGATGGCTTGTGCGGGTAACTGGAACGGTCATCAAGGCGCTAGTGGATGAGCCAAACTCGAAGTGAGTTCGGATCAGTTGAGTCAGGGGAGGGCAAAGTTATGGGATTTTAGATTTTAGATTTTAGATTTTAGATTGGGAAAGATTGACTTTGCTTGGGTTTCTGGTGTTATGTAAAAAATTGTGAATTTTTAGGAAATGGTGGAGAGTCGGAGAGTGAGGGAGTGAGTCGGGGAGAGCGGGAGTGAGTCGGGGAGAGTGGGGGATTGGCAGAATATGATTCTTCCCAATGACTACTGATACCCGTTGAAAAAAATAATGCAACTGTAGGCCCGCGATCCAAACCCCGGGCTTCATGAGTCATTTCCCATCCTTAAATTGTTCCATCGAAAATCGTATGACTGGTGGCTAATGACAACTGACGATCGGAATCTCGATCGCAAACTCAGTGCCCCGTCCAGCTTCCGAAACGCAGTCGAGCCGCCCCCCGTGCTGTTCGACAACTAAATGGTAAGAAATCGAAAGTCCCAACCCAGTGCCCTTGCCTACTGGTTTGGTAGTAAAAAACGGGTCAAATAATTGGCGGCGAATCTCCTCCGGTATGCCCCGCCCGTTGTCGGAAATGCGGATCGCCACAAAATCGCCACCAACAACTTCAGTACGAATTGTAATTGTCGGCACACTCAATGGAGAACTAGGATTTGACGGGGGTGAATTTTTTCCATCTCTCGTCGCCCATTCCCCTTTCTGGATTTCTTCATCCAAAGCATCAATAGCATTGCCGATAATATTCATAAACACCTGATTTATCTGACCGCCACAGCACTGGATCAAGGGCAAATTACCGTATTCTTTAATAATGTTAATAGCTGGATGTGCGCCGTGAGCTTTGAGCCGATGCTGCAAAATCAACAAAGTGGTTTCGAGTCCCTCATGAATGTCAACGAGCTTGATGTTAGATTGATCCGATCGCGAAAAATTACGCATCGACACAACTATTTGGCGGATGCGCTCGGTTCCTACTTGCATAGAAGACAGGATCTTAGATAAGTCTTCTACCAAAAAATCGACTTCCATCTTTGCTGCTGCTTCCCTAATTTCCGAGACTGGTTCGGGATAGTGCTGCTGGTAAAGTTCCAAGAGTTGAAACAATTCTTTGATGTAGTGGCTGGCGTGGGAAAGGTTGCCGTAGATAAAATTAACAGGATTGTTAATTTCGTGAGCTATACCGGCAATCATTTGTCCCAAAGAAGACATTTTTTCGGTTTGCACTAATTGAGTTTGAGTTTGCTGCAACTTTCGCACAGTTTGCTCTAATTGCTGCGCTTGATTTTTCAAGCAAGCTTGCTTTCGCCGCAGCGCTTCTTCGACTCGCTGGCGCTTGAGAATATCCCGTCTCAACAATTCATTGGATTCTAAAAGTTGAGCGGTGCGTTCTTCAACTTGTTTTTTTAAGTCGTCGTGAGCTTGGCGCAGGGCTTCTTGGGCGCGTTGCCTCTCTAAAATTTCTTCCTGCAAAAGTTGGTTGGCTTTCTGCAATTGGGTGGCTCGATCGTCCACTGCTTGCTGCAAAAGCTCGATCGTCCCGTACATTTCAGATTGGTTAAAAACTTGCGGCAAACTTGTCTGAGAGACAACCCCCAAAAGTTCTCCCTGGCTGCCAACTACGACCAAACGGCGGACGCAGTGCCGCTGCATGGACTGGTGAGCACTCCAGAGGGAATCGGCGGGAGATATGCAAAATAAAGGCGCACTCATGGCCTCTATAGCCGATATTTGGGAGAGGTTTAATTCGAGGGCGTGAAACTGCACGATGTCGCGCTCGGTGACAATGCCGATCGGAATTTGATAATTTTGTGTTGGTGCGATAGCCCGATCGGGATGCTGAGTTTGCTCTTGGACAATGACTACGGAACTAACTCGATGCTTGACCATGAGCTGGGCTAAATCGAGGGCTGAGGCAGTTGTTGGGGCAGAAATGACTTCTTTGGTCATGACATCTGCTGCACAGCGCAAATTGGTTAGCAAGTTAATCGGTTGCAGGGCTTCGTGAATGGCTTCGCGGGTGATGATGCCCAGAAGTCGCGAGTCCTCGTCCACTACGGGCAAATGCCGAATCTGATGCTGGCGCAACGTGAACATAGCTGTGAAAATATCTTGAGACTTGGATTGTTTGAGGGTAATGGGCGATCGAGTCATTACGTCAGCTATTGTCAGTCCGACCGTACAAGCTGCGACGGTAGTTAGCTTGACGATATCCCGTTCTGTAAAAATGCCGATCGGGCGATTATCTTCGACGACTAAGACGCAGCTCCGCTTGGCTGCGCTAGCAACAGCGTTTTGTTTTTCCCCACAAAGCTGACAGGAGACGCGCATCGGGTTCATGAGAGCCAACACCTGCGCGATGGGGGTTTCTGGAGGCACGGTGAGGGGGTGGCGGTCGATCGCCCGATCTAAAGGTGACGAGTAGAGCGGCCGGCTGTTAGGCCGTCCGGCTGGTTCTGATGATTTAATTACGGGCAACTGCAGGGCTGAATCTCGGAAATGTTGTAATTTTTCTTCTTGTAGCATGATTATTAATTTTACTTAATGAGTTGTTACAATTTTGGAGACTTGGGTTGGCAGACTTAGCATTAATTAAGCGGGTGAGAGATGCTCGATCGCCTAAAATCTGATTGCTAGAACACTCTTATTTAATTTTTATTTTTTAAATCCTATGTCGTGGACTCCCTTAAGTCATCGAATTCATCATTTGCCGCTGATCCTTGCGGGCCCGATTTTGCGCCGGACTGAAAGTCGCGCCGTGACAGTTTGGCTCGCTCTGAAAGCACCCCGCCAAGTTGAACTCAAGGTTTATTCGACAGAGGGCGGAACCGGCGAAATTGTCGGTCAGCCCTTACTGCAAGGTGCGAGCTCTACCGTAAAGCTCGGCAAATACCTGCACGTAGTCGCGGTGACTGCTACACCAATTAATAGCAATGTCTTGACATCTGGGCAAATTTATGCTTATGACATCAAGTTTGCTGGGAGTAGCGAGTCGCCGTCGGCGGGCGCAGTCCCAGAAAATGAGAAAGAAAATCTCATTTCTTGCCTGTGGCCTGCCGCCCCTGATTTATCGGCTTTGGGGCCGGAGACGATTAGTTATTTCGCTCACCAGTTGCCCACTTTTGCCCTGCCGCCGCAGGATTTAAACTATTTGCGTATCGTTCACGGTTCTTGTCGCAAACCCCACGGAGACGGCAGAGATGCACTGCCAATCTTGGATAATGCGCTCGAACAGTTTGCAGGAACGGCAAATAGCAGGCCCCACCAACTGTTTTTAACGGGCGACCAAATTTACGGCGACGACGTTGCCGATGCGATGCTGTGGGCTTTGACTGATGCTGGCGATACCCTGTTGGGCTGGGAAGAAAGTCTACCCCTGATGGATGATGCCCAAATTAAAAAGAATTTGTGTATCAGTATACCTAAAAATTCGGAAAACGAAAATGCAGTTGGCCAAGAGAGAGAATTTTTTAGAGAGTCGCCTATTCAGAAACCGTCTGATGTTGAGTATGAGTCCAAAAAACCAATTGAGTTACAGCCGGGGAGTCGCAGCGATATTGCCAGAGATTGTGGTGGCTTTACGGCGATGTTGGTGAATAAACCCGCCAATGCTAAAAGTCACTTATTTAGCTTGGGCGAATATTACGCGATGTATTTGTTAGTTTGGTCGCCGATACTCTGGTGTACGAGTTTTCCGAAGGGTAAGGATATTTGTCCAAATTCTAAGCAGGCAAAAGTTTGGGATAGAGAAGTTGTTGAACTTAACGGTTTTGCTCGCAATTTGTGGAGGGTGAGGAGGGCGCTAGCGAATATTCCTAGTTATATGATTTGCGACGATCATGATGTTAGCGACGATTTGTATTTGAATCGAGAGTGGTGTTACCGGGTGCTGGGAAAGCCGCTGGGCCGACGGGTGGTGCAGAATGCTTTGCTGGCTTACGCTGTGTTTCAGGCTTGGGGCAATACGCCTGCACAGTTCGATCGCGAAAAACCCGGAGATAAATTATTAACAACTGCGGAAAAATGGTCGGATTCTGCTGGGACGGATGTTTCTGCGTGGGAGGAGGCGGCTTCGTATTTGGGAATTCCTGCACTCGATCCGAAAACTCATTTGCCTAAGTTGAAATTAGATGAAGATGTTTTTATTTTGGATCGAGATGAGGAGGGTGTCAATGAGGTTTTGAATTGGCATTTTACTGTGAGAAGTTTTAAGCACGAGGTAATTGTGCTGGATACGCGGAGTTGGCGCGGGTATCCGGTGAAAAGCGCGATCGATCCACCGATGCTTTTGACTTACAAAGGTTTTGAGGAACAAATTCAGAAACCTTTGAGGGAGACAGATTTGCTGAATAAAACAGGGGAGTTTGAGATTGAGGCGACGCTGGTGGTTGTGCCGACCAATTTGGTGGGTTTGTGGATTATTGATGCGGTGCAAAAGTGGGATGTGGAACAGGGGAAGGTTTTTAATAGTGACGCGGGGGATGCTTGGAATTTTCATGAGTTGGCTTTTGTGAAGCTGTTGTCGGAGTTTTTTAAGCAGCGCGATCGGGTGATTGTGTTGACGGGCGATATTCACTATGCTGCTGCTGTGCGACTGAGTTATTGGTCTGATTGTCATTTTGGCGATTCTCGGCCGAATATTGAGCCTTTGACGAGGGAGAATTATCAGTCAAATTGTCAATATTCTGTGCTGGCGCAGTTGACTGCTAGTGCTTTTATCAATGAGGAGTGGAAAACGCATTTAGTTCATACTAAGATTAAGTCGCTGTTTCCTGAACGCTCGCATGAATGTTTGGGATGGAATCAGCCGCTGGAATTAATGAAAATTCCCAGGAGTAGCAGAAAGAAAGCTCTGGAGGCTGCTGTTAGAAATAGACAATCTCTGCCTGACTGGGGCTATCGGATTGACTGGATTAAACGGCAAAGAGCTCGGGTATTTTTGCTGCTAGAAAAGGGAACTGCGTCAGATAGATCTCATAAAAATAAACAATTGTCATTCCTGCGTAGGTTGTGGAATTTTATAGCGCTGTTGTGGCGCAATCGCTGGCTGCAAGAGGGTGATGAGATTGTGGGATATAGCAATATTGCGATCGTCAGTTTTCAGTGGCCTGCTGAGGGTGATGGGGAAAAAGCCGTGATGCAAAATGTTTATTGGCGACCTCTTTGGGAGCCGGATAGTGTGGTTTACAGTCAATATTTCGTCCCACTGGGATTGGATGAGGATAATTAGATTCTCGATTTCTTGAACAAGTCCGGGAATTCTATATGGGGACAATATTGTGATGAGTTTGTAGCAGTGTCCGCCGGGAGCATCTCAATGAAAGCAGCCAAGCTAGAAACTGGAGCCAGGAGCCAAGAGGACAGAGGAAGATGGAAGGAGCTAGAAGAAGTGTTTTTACCCATATGAGATGCTCCCCCGACCGACTTACTCAACCAGTTCAAAGTCAGAGGGAAAAAGTCCGGCGCCAACTTGGCAGATATGGAAGTCGTTTTGGACATATTAGAAAAGCATTGGCGCAAAAGTTGAGCAAAAAACTAACCTTCTTGCTGTGCGATGAACCTGAAATCCTTGAGGTATATAGCAGAGAATAGTAAGCCCGTGACGAGATTTGAACTCGTGACTTCCTCCTTACCAAGGAGGTACTCTACCACTGAGTTACACGGGCATAAAAAATTAAGAACCGCCAATTAAAAAATTAATTTTTAATTCTTAAATTTTAACTTTTTATTAAATTGAGGTGGGCCGAGCTAGATTTGAACTAGCGTAGGCGTAGCCAGCGGATTTACAGTCCGCCCCCATTAACCACTCGGGCATCGACCCATTTCTATCACAGTTATAAATCCTAGCACCAGAATCTTTATTTACAACATTATATTTAAAACTCTAATGATTCAGTTGATAACACATAAGTGAGTTAGGGGCAGACTAAAAAATTGAACACTATTTAAGATGTGCATTGCTAAGTCTAGGCTGGGTACCCGCCCGGAGCACCCTAAGTCTAGACTGAGAGGAAATCCCTAATTCACTAATTCCCCGGTTTCTTGCAGGGAGTGCAGGCGACGGTAAATACCTTGTTGACTCAAAAGTTCTTCGTGGCTGCCAACTTCGACGATTCTACCGCCGTCGAGTACGACGATCGCATCGGCTTCGCGAATTGTACTCAGTCTGTGGGCAATAACTATGGTGGTGCGCGTACCGAGGATATTCTGCATGGCTAGCTGGATCGATCGCTCGCTTTCATAGTCCAAACTAGAAGTAGCCTCATCAAAAATTAACACATCCGGCTCCACCAACAGCGCCCTCGCAATCCCCAACCGCTGCCGCTGACCGCCGGACAACCGCATTCCTCTCTCCCCGACCACGGTATAGTAACCTTGGGGCAACAGCCGCACAAAATCGTCTACTTTGGCTATGCGACAAGCGTCCTCAACTTCCTCGAAAGTTGCGTTTCTGTTTCCGTAAGTCAAATTTTCCAGCAAAGTACCGTTAAAAACGTCTACTTCTTGGTGGACAATCGCTAAACGCTGTCGGTAGCAAGTCACGTCTAAGCTGCGAATGTCTTCGCCGTCGATCAGAATGCGGCCGGAGTTGGGTTCAAAGTAGCGAAACAGAAGTTTAACTAAAGTCGATTTCCCGGAACCCGATCGCCCGACTAATGCTACAGTCTGACGGGGATGAATTAATAAATTCACATCTTGCAAAACTGGTTTTTGACTGTCGTACCCGAATGTCAAACCGCTGAACTCAACTTTGCCGGTAAATTTATAAGGTGGCTGTGCCGATCGAGCATTTTCTGCTAAATTAACCGCATCAACACCGTCTGGCGTTTGCATAAACTCGTGGAACCGGATCATTGAAGAATAACGCCGCGCCAATAATTCGGCGATAATGCTAATCGGACGCAGTTGGGAATATGCCATGCTTGCCAACGTGTAGACGGTAACAAAATATCCGAGGGAAATTTTGCCTGCAACCGTGGCTGCTAGGCTAAAACCGAGAACTGAAAACAAACACAACTGGACGATCGTCTGCTGGTATGTCCCCAGGGTGACGTATCCTTTGTGAATGCGGTGGATCACGACTTTTAATTCGCGATCGAGTCTGGTTGTTTGCCTTTTGAGTTCATCGCTTTCTGTCGCAAAAGCTTTGACTGTTTTGATGTTGGTGATAATTTCCGAGTTGCGGCTTTCGGTATCTTCGATGTATTCATCCAGAATTTCTTCCCGCGCAGTCACCCCTTGCAGGCCTTTGAGGGTGAAACTGAGGATAAATAGGAAGGAAACCAAAATTAATAAGCCAATCCGCCACTCAATTAAGCAGATAACGGCAAAAATGCCGATTAAGCGGACGACTTCGGGGATGAATTCGCCGGCAATTTCTGGATAAGTCCAAGTGTGATTGGCGATGCCTTTGGCGATGCGGCTGGCAATCCGTCCGGCGTTGTTTTCGTCGTAAAATTCTAGGGGCAAGGTGAGGATTTTGCCGATCGCACTTCTCATTTGATCGCGCCTTGCCCTCAATGGTATCGCCCAGTGGAACCAATTTCCCACCCAAGGCTGTACCGGTGCTTTGGCGACTGTTACCAGAAAAATTATGCCCAGCAAGACGGATAGCGATAATATTTTGTTGGGTGAGTGCTGGGTAACAGAGGCGATCGCTGTTATCAGTTTTTGGGTTACTGTATCTGTAGGTTGACCCGACAATACGTTTAATATTTGACCGATCGCGTAAGGAACAAGCAAATCGGCTAGTGCCAAAACGCTGGATGCGCCTATGCTGTAAACTGATATTTTCCAGTAGCGACTGTAGTATTGGAAAATGTCATGAAAGCTTGCCATAAATTTGTGTTGAGATACAACCCTTGCAAACACTTGCATCTAAAATTGCGCTCTCGGCGCGCTTTGTTTACAAGTGTACTACAAAAGTAGTCGGCCGGGAAGTCATCTCGGCTCATGCTAGCGACTCGCCCGATCGGGTGATTTATGGCAATCATTGGATCGTCAGCAATCAATCCGCATTCCTGGGCAATAAATTCAAGACTAAGGGCAAAAAAATGCAAAAGACAGAATTTTTCTTAAATTCTGCCTTCTGAGCAAGGTCTTATAAGTTTTACGTTTGAGTAGTCTGTTAGCTAAAGGTGTAGGCTGATTGCAGCGCCCACCAGATCAAGAAGCCGATTCCGCCGGCAATGACAATCGCCGAAATGGCGATCGCTATAGGACTGTCAGCTCCCTTGAACTTCATGATTCCGCGATTTAAATCTGACATGACAGTGTTCTCCCACAATTCCAGCTTGATTGTAGCTTTGCCGTCGCCGGATGGCGGTCAATTTTCACGGCAATTACTGATTTGGTTGAGAATCTGGCTGCTGAAATTTGACAAAGGGAGTGGGTTTGGGGGGGTTTACTGGGTTTGTGAAAAAAACTTACTAAAAAGACTTGACAAATTTCGGGAAGTGAGACAATATTGTTAATACCGCAGGAAATGCGGGTGTAGCTCAGTGGTAGAGCGTCACCTTGCCAAGGTGAATGTCGCGCGTTCGAATCGCGTCACCCGCTTTAGAAGATAAAAAAATCCAGGAAACCGGAATCCAAGACACCGGAAAGTACATCCAGAAAGTTTTGGATATACTCCTAATGATGGTTGAAAGTACCTAAGTTAGTGGTAAGATTGAATGCAGAACTTGCAAGTCAAAATTGCCAAGTGGGCGAGATTTCGTAACAGGCAGTTGAAAGCCTTGCTATGGCGGAATTGACAAGTTTGATTAAGTGGATATGTTAAGGATTATTTTTGCAAAAACGCTTTTTTTATCCGATCGCTCGTGCCATCTCAAAAAGTTCCAAAGATTGACTTAAACGATGAGTACCCCTGTCCTTGCCGACGCCGGGGTCGTCTAGTGCCTATAACGTTGACAGAAGCCTTTGGATGCAACCGCTGTCAACAAATATTTGTATTGGACGAAAGTGGATACGTGATCGAGCAACTATCAACGAACTATCCTTACAAGCAGGCTTGGCGGTGGACAGGGAATCAGTGGAACAGAGCGCATCCGGGTTTGAAGGCCCATTATTTGCCACTGGCTTTGGGTATGATATTGGTGCCGTTAGTGATTTGGTTGCCCTTGGCGTTACACTCGCCGGGCCCGAATATTATTCTGTGGGCAATGGTCGCCGTGCTGCTAGCAATGCTGCCGGCGCTGATGGTATGGCTCGCTTACAGGCGTTAGCTAGATGATAATAGAGGATTTTACCCATTCATCAGATGCCGCAAATGTCGCGCGTCGCGCTTATCAAGCTTCTTTGGAGTTGGCTGCGACAAAGAGTGCCGATCGCGCTGCAGCTTTGCAGGCGATGGCGGGTTCGCTGAAACGCCGGCAAAATGACATTTTAGAAGCAAATACTCTGGATCTAGAAGCAAGTCGGGACATGGCGATTCCGGAGTTGATCGTGGAGTGGCTGAAGCTGACGCCGGAACGGATCAAGACAACTGTGCAAATTCTGGAACGGTTGGGGGAAATGCCAGATCCGATCGGCAGGGTGATCAATGCTTCTTATCAGGTCGATCGCTGTCAGGTGTACTGTCAGTCGCTACCGCTGGGGGCGATCGCTCTAATTTACGAGGCGTTTCCCGAGTTGGGGGCGATCGCCGCGGGTTTGTCTCTCAAAAGCGCTAACAGTTTGATTCTTAAAGGCGGCAGCGAAAGCTGGCAAACTAATACAGTAATTGGAGAAGCTTTGATTTCGGCGATCGATGAGGTCGGTTTGCCATCGGGATGTTTGCAGGTACTGCCGCCGGATCGGGGCGCTTCGATCAGAGAATTGGTCACTCAAGACCAATATCTCAATTTAATTATTCCCTACGGCAGGCCAAGTTTGGTGCAGCAGGTGGTAAGGTTGTGTACAGCACCAGTTTTGAGGTCGGCAATGGGAAATTGTTACCTTTATTGGTCACCGACTGGCAGTTTGGAGATGGCAAGGTGGATGATTTTGGACAGCCATCAAAGCGTTCCCGATCCTGTTAACGCGATCGAGAAAGTGCTTATCGATCGCAACCAAAAGCCTTCTTCCTTAGTCAGGCTGTGGAACAGTTTAAAAGAAAAAGGCTTTCAAATTAGCGCAGATGCGGATCTGGTCGCAGATTTCCCCGACTTGAAGCTGGCGGAACCATACGAGTGGACTCAACCGTATTTAAACAAAACCATCGCGTTTAAAGTTGTCGATAGTTTAGAGATTGCGATCGGCTGGATCAACCGCTACAGCAGTGGCCACGCTGACTGCATTGCCACTGAATCTTACTTAGAAAGCCGCCAATTTGCTCTGGATGTTAACAGCGCCTCAACTTTTATCAATGCCTCACCTCGGTTTTGGCGCTATCAAAATCGGGGAGATGCCATATTTTTGGGAATGTCCAACCAAAAAGGTTATCGTCGGGGATTGATCGGGTTAGATACGCTGACGACAATCAAAGAAATAGTTCAGGGAAACGGACTTTTTTAATCTGATAGATTATTTAGGATTGGTTATTGGGATTAAACCAAACTGAAAAGTGGGAAAGTATTATCGATGCGTAAGCCTTTATAAGGCTTCAATAGTTGTTTACAATTTTTTTTGAGGAAATACAATAATATCTTTGTACAACAATTAGGCAGCTTTGATCGCAAGCAATTTAGTCACAAGCTCCCGGAACGACACGGCGGACACAGATAACATTTCCGCGTCCTGACAATAAGCCCCCGATTCATTCGTGGGTCAATCTAAAATCGGTACTGGCTCTAATTAACTTTAAAAAGTTATTAACTCACCCATGAAAATACTCTTAGCGATAACATGAAATCCAAAAAATTACTCAATACTCTAGACAAGGTGGCAACGCCGACTTTAGGCGAAGAAACGCTAATTCATCACTCGGTATATGTAAAAAGATTGCGCCCGCTGCTGCCGTCAGATGCCTTTGAACCCGATCCGAGCAAGTTACCAATACTATTCATCAACGCTGCTATTTTATTGCTGGGATGGGGAATTGCTGCTAATCTCGATCGCTGGCCCGTCTATCTTTTAGGGCTTTACTTACCTTTAGCCGTCATCATGGGCAATAGTATTATAGTTTTGCTATTTAGCTCCCATGATTTGATGCACGGTAGCGTTCAGAAAAAGTCGCGCCTCACTTATCCGATCGCTTTTTTGGGACTAAGTATGCTGTTTATGCCGCCTACTCAGTGGAAAAATCTGCACAATCTCGTACATCACAATAACACGAACTCTGTGGCAGACCCCGATCGCAACTATCTGTACCAGCAACCAGATACTTGGGGAAAATGGATTCAAAATCTGTTTGTCCCGTCGGTAGAAGTCAATCCGGTGTGGTTAATGGTAGGGATGGCCGGTTCGTGGTTAGTGCATAATTTCCGCAATCTCACCTCGGTACTGTTATTTAACGATAAATCTGTCGATTACGTACCGGCTGCCTTTACAGTTAGTCCTAAAGATAGATTGACAATCGCCTTTGAATGTTTGGGAATTTTAGGAATTCATGCGAGCATTTTGTTCTACCTAAATTTTCATCCGCTCAAAATCGCCCTCGCCTACTTTTTGCCGATCGCAATTGGTCATGCAGGAGCAATGTTTTACATCTATACCAACCACATGGGTTGCCGGATGACCGACATTAATGACCCGCTGATTAACAGTATGTCAGTGCGGGTTCCTCAAATATTTGACCTGCTGCACTTGAATTTCTCTCACCACACAGAACATCATATTTTCCCCAGCATGAACTCAGACTATTATCCGATAGTGCAAGAGTTGTTGCAAACTCACTATCCCGGACGCATGAATTTAATAGATGCTGGAGAAGCTTGGCGATTGCTGATGCAAACACCCCGGCATTATCAAGATGAAATCACCTTCACTGATTCTGCGGGTACAATGGCCGTGAATTGCTCGATTGTTGAAGACTATAAAAGCTGAGAATTCGCATGGGAGTCGCATCTTGCACCATGCTTAAGAACAGGCTTTCCGGCCTATTGCACAAAAAATGAATTTTATTTTGGGGCGTAGGGGTTGGGCGTCTCGCCAACCCCAAAAATACATTCCTACATACTGATGCTATTTAGTACCAACGAAGGCTTGAGAGCAATGTAAGGAATTACTCGTTTTTGATTGTTAGCATCAATTTTTTGTTCTGCCATATTCAAATTTTGCTGGAACTGTCTGGCTAAAAGTTGGATCGGCGTTCCGGCAAAAACTTCCTCGAAACTCATCCGGTAGAGTTCTCGGAAAGATTTATCGTAATAACCCAAACGGTCATATCGATAAGCTGACAAAATAAATAGAATTTGCAGTTGGTCAGCCGCTCGTTTGTACGGAGGAAGCAACCGTAAAATATCCTTTTCCGTAATCAATTCTAGATTACCCGAAGCAGTAATTCTAGGAATGTCCCGGTACGCTGCCAAGGGCATATTGGCGGCAAAACTCATGTAGTCATACTGGGGAAAATTGATGGCTGAATGCTGGGGGCCGCAGGTAAAAATTACAGTTGTGACAATTTGAATTAATTGTTCAACTGTGTTGATGCGCTCTGGCATTCCTTTGACTTTACCGCCACTATCTGAGGCTAATTCTTGGGCCCAGGTTTGCAGTTCCAGATCTTGTACGATCGCCATCTCCGTCGGGTAAAAGAATTTTAGATAGCCCGATACAAAGGTTTCAATCGCATTCCACAGCAGCAATCCATCATCTCGGTAAGGATAGTGAGGCAGTTGATTGGGGTCATCCATTCCCCGATTTTTCAGTTCAGCGGGTAAGGCAAATTCATCAAGACTCCACGTACTGCACGCCTCTCTAGTCAGTTCCATTGTCTCAGCCAAGGTGCCGCCTAGCAATTCATCGACGGGTCCGCCGGGAGCTATCAAGTGAGAACGCGCCAGATCGTTGTTGGTCAACATAAAGCGAAAGTGCGGTTTCAGCAGCAGGCTCAGCGGGTGATTTTTAGCCAACTGTCGGGCGGTGACGATCGCAATTGGTTCCATCACCAGATGAGTTCGACCTAAATGCGAGTTCATTTCATGGTGATTGGCATCTGCCACTTGTACGCAGAGTTTCGCAAACAGCCAATCGACAGGAGGATCGAATGGGGTGTAGACATGGCTATCTGGGCTGGGATCTAGTTGAATGGCAATAGGTGTCATTTCACCGCGATCGCGGACTCCCGTCCACCGCCAAGCGAAAAAAGCCCGTGGTTTCGGCAAGTATTTTCTGCCTTTTTCATAGGTTCCGCCTCCAACGAGAGCCGGCGCGCGATAGTGTTCGTCAGTACCTGTGTAATCGGCAATGTAAATATTTTTCTCCTGCAACTCTTGGTGCAGATCGAATAATGGGTGCAAACTGGAAAGACCCCTCAGTGTTTCTGCCCGAGGATCGCTCGCATCTAAGAGGCGAAGCACCATCGGATTTGCTCCAGACAGGCGCTGTTCTGCAAAAGAGCGATCGGTTTGGTAAATTTTGGCAACTCCAGGTAGGGGCAGCCAAGTAAAAAAGTCTTCATAGTCTTGGAGTTCGTCGAGAGGATCGAGAAAAGTTCTCGAATCGGCTGCCAGCATATTTGCTGGAAGTTCCGAGGTTGCTAATATCCGTTCGGCAAGATACTTGCTCGAAAAGTTCTCGACTGCAGGCACCTCTTTCAATAATGCCAAAGGTGATAAACTCTCATAGTCAAACTGATAAGCTTGTTGCTGACGATTCAAGGAATCTTTGCGCTGTTCTGGGTTCGGGTCGTCTTGAGGAAGAGAAGGTTTCATATTGTCTACCATTGTATAAATCTACTCTCTTTTTCTAGTAAAATATCGCACATCATCACTACTGCTTGAGTAGGGAATTTAAAAAGTATTGTGCAGGCTCACGCTTGATATAGGTCTTATTCACCGAGAAATAATCTTATTCCGGACTTTTTTAAACTCAGAAAAATTCCTCAAAAGAAGGCAACACTTCTCTATTGCCCTAAGTCTAGGTTGCAAGGTTTCATTCTCCCGATAAGTAGCTCGCACTCAAGAACCCCGACATCTCAAAGAAGTCGGGGTTCGGGGTGTTCGGTTTTTTGATCTGGGTCTTGATTAGCGATTAGGCATGAGTCATTAAATATTGACCGTTGCCGTTATATTCGCCGTCGCAACTCGCGAAATTAGACACAAACCAAATCAAGTAAAACCGCCAGATTCGACGAAATTTGGCATAGTCGATACCGTAATCTAAATCTTTGACTATTGCCTGAGAATCGTCAAAGTTTTTCAGCCAGTTAGCAAAGGTTGTGGAGTAATTGTATCCGTTGAGATACCATCTTTGAATGGTTTTGAGGTCTTTATTGTGGCTGGGAACGGCATCGTATTTCCAGTAACGTCCGTGGGGAAAAATGTATTTGTGGGTGAAAACGCTGGATATATTGTTGGGAGTGCGAACTGTGATGATGTGAATGAAAACTTTGCCGTTATCCTTCAGGAAAGATGCCAGCTTTTGAAAAGCCTTCGTTAAATTTCCCACATGACAAAAAACTCCGATGGAGAGAATTTTGTCGAATTTGGTCTCGAAGTTGGCGTCGTTCAAATCCCCTTCATATAAGGTAAATCGACCGGAACTAAGGTAGCTTTCGGGGTCTTGCATCTTCTGACGCATATACTCGCATTGGTGGTGGCTCAAGTTAATCCCGGTAAAGGTGACATTGGGGAATTTGGAAAGAATGTAATTCGGAACACAACCCCAACCGCAGCCAAAGTCTAAAATATTGTCGCCATCCTGAATCTCTAGCTTTTCAATCACATCATCAATCATCTGCATTTGCGATTGTTCTAGGTTGGCGGCTCCTTTTTCCCACAATCCCATGCTGTATTTAGGATAAATGAGTTTTCCATCGCCTAACATCGGATTCAGCATTGCTTGAGGTAAGTCGTACTGAATCTTCATTAAATCCCGCGGCCCTTCGGCTGTATGGTCTGTTTCTGTTAGTACCCATTCGTAGGGTGCAAGCAGGGACGGGAAATGCTTAAAAAAGACCGGCATACAGGTATCAAAAAGCGCTCGCAATACTGAATCTGGGACTTCTAATCCGTTGATGTAAGACTCTGCTACTGCCATTTGTACCGTGTTAACTGCACTGACTGCGAGGCGGGTTGCTCCGTAGGCGATCGGACTTTTGGTATGTACATCTCCGACGATGGGAATGTGCTTTTCGATGTTTTGTAGGGCTGTTGATGAAGTCATGGTTATACGGGTTTTAAAGATGCTGCTATTCTATCTCACGAAAATTGGGTGGTTGTTAGAGAGCAAAAAAGCTAAAACTATTGCCAAGTCAGGTTTCCACAGCAAAATCCCGATAAATCCTAAAAATATATCGCCGTTGAAGGGGATTTGATAACGGATTTATCGGGCTTTGAGCGATCTTAATTTTATTAAGAATTATGTCAGTCCTTTTTAGATTTTCGATTTTCGATTTTCGATTAACTCCACAGCTTGAATGGGGGTATTATCACGGTGCCATGGCGCTTTTAGTAATCAGTTATACCATTTGAGATTTTAGATAGATTAAAGAATTGGGAATGACTGATGAGCTAAGATTTGGAATCTTGCCTAGAGTTGTATTATTTTTTTAAACTGTTGTCAGTTGGGCGCTTGAGCTGACGTAACGAGAAGCAAATGCCGATCGCGACTTATAGTTAAGGAATCAGGGGATACAGAAAAAATGCCGAGAAACCGGGTTTGCATACAGGTTCGCTGCAATAACAGATGTCCGCGAGATTCCTCGCTAATTAACTAGACGCGCTACATATGCCACAGATTCACTATCTGCCGGACGATCGCACGATCGAGATAGACGACGACGATATAATTCTCGAAGCTTCCCTGCGTGCGGGCATTCCGCACACCCACATTTGCGGCGGTAGCGGCCGGTGTTCGACTTGCCGGGTATTGATTGTCGAAGGTTTGGAATTTTGCTCTCCGCGCACTTCGCCGGAAGAGGAACTTGCCAAAAAATTGCGTTTAGAACCGGAAATTAGGCTGGCTTGTCAGACGCAGGTTGCGGGCGGCAAGGTGATTTTGCGCCGATTGGCGATCGATTCTGAAGACTTGGAATCATTTACCGACCAAATGGCGGGGAAGTCTATTTCTCCTCCTGTGGGTCAAGAGAAAAAAATTGCGATTTTGTTTGCGGATATTCGAGGATTTACGCCTTTTGCAGAATCGCTGCTGCCTTACGATGTAATTTATGTTTTAAATCGCTATTTCCAAAAGATGGGTTTTGCGATCAATCGGAATGGCGGGATGATTAATAATTATATGGGTGACGGTTTAATGGCGCTGTTTGGGTTGGAAAATCCCGACAAAGCTGCGGAACAAGCGGTGAGGGCTGGGGTGGAGATGCTGGAGGAACTAGAGAAACTCAATCCCTATTTTGAGACTTTATACCGTCACCGGTTGCGGATTGGGATTGGCATTCACTGCGGGTGGGTGGTTGTGGGGAATTTGGGGGCATCGAAGAGTCAGACAGTTACGGCGATCGGAGATGCGGTGAATTTTGCCAGCCGGATCGAAGCTGCTAACAAGCAAGTGGGAACAAGTTTACTGATTTCCGAGGAGACTTATCAGGAAGTGAAAGAATTGGCGATCGTCGATCGGTGCATATTAGTTGCAATTCCGGGAAAAAGCGGCGAATATCCGCTCTATGAAGTAGTCGGGATGCCGCCGCTGCCCCTGGAAATCGAGGAGATTTCAGAGGTAAAAGAAAAATCTATTTGGAAAAGTTCTGTCAAATTTTTGCGTGATTTGTATGCTGGGGTGTACAATTGGATTAGAAAAATTTGGAGTCAAATCAGACAAATATAGAGCAATTTTTGTTAGTTTGGTTATTTACTCAATAATATGAATATTCCCAAGTCAATAGTTCGCATTTTTGTAATGCTCCCCAACGGTCAAATAGGAGCACAACTGCGAGATAATATTCCAGGTATTGCCAGTCAAGGAATGCTTTCTACTTTTGGTGGTGGCGTGGACATTGGAGAAATTCCACAGCAGGCAGCAGTGCGAGAAATGGAGGAAGAAACTTGCCTCACGATCGATGATTACACAATGGAATTTATCGCAACTTTTACTCACCAAAAGACCCAAAATGATATAAAAATCTTACAAAAAAACCACCTTTTTTTGGCGATAGTTAGCGATGATGATAAAATAGAAATTAAAGAAGGTGTCGGTTTGGTAATTTTGAGAAAAGATGTAGACTTTGAAAAAGTCAACGCAGGTGAGGGTACTCAAATGGCTTGGAAATTGTTGCAGGAATATTTAAAATCACAAACCACACACGAGCTTTTCGCCGCTAGGGGACTGAAACTTTAATAGAGAACTTCTGTACTATGTTGTCAAATACGAATTCAGAGTACGAATTATTACTACAACGGGCGATCGCGATCGCAGCCAAAGCTCATGAGGGGCAGGTTGATAAAGCAGGCAATCCCTATCTCGATCATCCGCTCTTTGTGATGGAAAATGTAAACTCTATAGAGGAGAAAATCGTAGCGGTTCTACACGATGCGGTCGAAGATTCTGAACTTACACTTGAGCAACTTAGAAGCGAAGGTTTTCCTGAAGTTCTGGTGTCGGCGATCGCGGCGATTACCAAAATAGAAGGAGAAGCTTATGCAGCTTATTTAGAACGTGTTATTGCCAACCCGATCGCACTCCGAGTCAAAATCGCTGATGTTACTCATAACCTCGATATTCGCCGCATCGCCAATCCGACAGAAGCCGATTTTCAACGCATTGCAAAATACAAAAAAGTCCTCACTCAATTATGTGCAGCCTTAAAGTAATTATTAACCGCAAATATCCGCGTTAATCTGCGTGCATCTGCGGTTAAAAAAAATCCCGAAATCCTAAGCCATCACCATCCCCCCATCCACATTAAAAACCTGCCCGGTTATATAAGCAGCCGCCGCATCTGCCGCCAAAAACTTCACCATCCCCGCAACTTCCTCAACTTCCCCGTATCTCCCCAGCGGAATATACTTCAAAATTTCATCAGACTTGACATCCTTAGTCATATCTGTAGTGATAAAACCCGGTGCAACTGCATTCACAGTAATCCCGCGAGTCGCCAACTCTTTCGCCACAGTTTTAGTAAACCCAATTACCCCAGCCTTCGCCGCACTGTAATTAGCTTGTCCGGGATTGCCCATTTGCCCAGCAACCGAAGCAATATTAATAATTCGGCCGCTTCGCTGCTTCAGCATGATTTTACTCGCAGCTTTCGCACACAAAAACACGCCAGTTAAATTCAAATCAATTACCGCTTGCCAATCTTCCAACTTCATCCGCAGCAGCAAAGTATCGCGAGTAATGCCGGCATTGTTCACCAAAATGTCAATTCGTCCCCATTTTTCCATGACATTACTGGTGAGTGAATCTACTTGGTCAGTTTTCGAGACATCTGCTGCAAGTGCGACAGCTTCTCCTCCAGCAGCGACTATTTCTGCTACCACCTCATCAGCAGCAGCACTCGAACTCGCATAGTTGACGGCGACTTTAGCGCCTTCTGCCGCTAGGGCTAAAGCAACGGCGCGGCCGATTCCCCGCGACGCACCGGTCACGACAGCAACTTGACCCCGCAATCTCTGAAAAGTCTCTGGTAATAGTTCCATAATTGTATCCTCGCAATCTACCAGAGAATTTTGCACTAAAATCGAGCCAGAACCCAAAAAATTATTTTGTCTTATGGCAGTTCAAAAACAGTTCAGCAGTTTTGAAGAGTTACTATCGGGCTCTGACTTGCCGGTGTTGGTAGATTTTTACGCTACTTGGTGCGGGCCTTGTCAGATGATGGCACCGATTTTGGAGCAAGTCAGCGGTCAGATGAAAGACAAGCTGATGGTTGTCAAAATTGACACAGATAAGTACGAACAGTTGGCGTCGCAGCATCACATTTATGCTTTGCCGACTTTGGTGCTGTTCAAAAATGGCGCTGAGGTCGATCGAATTGAGGGAGTGATGCAAGCGGCGCAGTTGATCGATCGAGTGCAACCTTACTTGTAGCACCAGCCAATTATCACACGTAGGGTGCGTCAGTTAATATCTGATTAATTATGAATAAGATAATCCTAGTTGACGCACCCTACGTATGAAGACTCCCAGCCACGCTATTATCAATCTGGCAATTCTTGGCAAACCGCAACTGCCGCAAGCTAATCTAATTATTGCGATCGGCGGAATTTTGCCGGATATTCCAATATTTTTATTTTACTTTTGGGCGAAATACATTGCTCGCTTGCCCGCAGCTACAATTTGGTCAAAAGCATATTATGAGCCTTTTGTACAAAATATTGTGGCTCTGTTTCATTCAATTCCCCTTGGGGTTATTGGTTTGCTAATTGCTTATTTCTTTGGCTGGCAAAGCGTGCAAATTCTGTTTATTAGCATGATACTGCACTCTCTGGGAGATTTGCCTGTCCACAATGACGACGCTCACCGACACTTTTTTCCGTTCAGCAATTACCGTTTTATCAGTCCGTTTTCTTATTGGGATCGGAAGCACTACGGGTCAATTGTTTCTGCGGTTGAAATGTTGTTAGTGCTGCTGTCAACTTACCGCGTTTTTGGTTTTGTTAATTCTTATGCTGGAAAAACGTTGTTAATTTTGGTGAATGGTTTTTACTGGGCTGGCGCGGTTTATTTTCAGGTGCGATATTTATTTAAATTCACTTTCCAAAGATGAAACATGAATTCAAAATTACCAATTAGCAATTAGGAATTAGCAATTACCATATTGTTAACTGCGCCGAATATTAAAACAACACCAATCTTGGCGCTTCCACAGAGTAGCAACAATCCAGCCGTGCTGTTCGAGAGTGTCGGCAATTGGCTTAGCTTGTTCGAGCAAAATGCCGCTGAGAACTGCCCAAGTAGTGGGTTTGCTAATTGCAGTGAACTGCGGGATTAAATCAATGATTACTTCTGCTAAAATGTTACAGATCAAACCGTCGATCGGCTCATCGACCATTTCTTTCAAGCGATCGATACTTCCGAGCTCTGCAACCAACTGCTGAGAATTAACGCGGTTGAGTAGTCTGTTGCTAATGGTCGATCGCACTGCCAAAGGATCGGTATCCAAAGCATAAACTTTTGTAGCGCCCAACAACACTGCGCCGATCGACAAAATACCCGATCCGCAGCCGATATCAGCAACAATGCACTCTTTGTCATCAAAACCGAGCCGCATTTCTAGCGACTCCAGACAAAGTTGAGTAGTAGCGTGAGCACCCGTACCGAAAGCCACACCGGGATCTAAACGCAAAATGATGCGATCGGTATCAGTCGGTAGGGGCAGCCAGGCCGGATTAATTAAAAAGCGATCGCCCACTTCTTGAGGCTGCCAGTGCTCCTTCCAAGTGCTGCCCCAGTCTTCGTCTTCAATCAAATCCCACTGCATCGCAGGTAGGGGCAAACCTGCACACAGAGCATCTTGGCGCAGCCACAGAGACAGAGCGGCCAAATCCAGCAATCCTGCCTGTTCTTCGGGCAAATAAGCCGACATCAGGCAGGAATTGCTTTTGATCTCCGTAGCAGTTCCCCGACAGTTAAACCGTTCCAGACGCCAAAAGATGATATCTTCCAGCGCCGGATCGCAAAGAATTCTAATTTCCCACCAGCTATGTGCCATAACGATTTTAGATTTTAGATTTTAGATTTTAGATTTGCCCAGGGGAACTGGAGACTGGGAAGTGGGGAGTGAGGAAGGAGGATTGGCTAATAGAAAAATTCCCGCTTTCTTGCCAATGACCAATTACCAATTACCCATTACCAATTATCAGCCCTGGCATCCAAAATCTAAACTCCAAAATCCGTCAAAGATTTACCGTGTAAGCATCCCGAATTCCCGGAACTTTTAGGATCTCGGCCAGTATCCCTTCTGGTAGAGGGTCATCGAGGCTCAAAACCATCACCGCATCGCCTCGCACGATTTTACGCCCTACCTGCATACTGGCAATATTGACATTAAAACTGCCCAATTGGGAACCAATTTTGCCAATAATCCCCGGCATATCGCGGTGCAGGGTAAACAGCATATGGTGGGTGGGGGAAACGTTGACCGGGAAATCGTCAACACTGGTAATCCGAATTTCGCTTTCGCCGAGCACTGCACCTGTCACGGTGTGTTCGCCGAGGGTTCCCTTGGCCGAGAGGTGCAGAGAGCCTGTGTAGTCGCGAATTGAGGCGTCTCTGGTTTCGACGACGCGAATTCCGCGTTCTTTTGCTTCGATGCTGGCGTTGACGTAGTTAACGCGTTCTCGCAGGGCTTGGGAGAGCAGGCCTTTGAGGGCGGCGACGACTACGGGCTGGCTTTGGTTGCTGGCCAATTCGCCTTGCAGTTGGACGTTGAGGTAATCGACTCGGCCTCCGGCTAGCTGGCTGACGAGGTTGCCGAGGGTTTCGGCGAGTTGCAAGTAGGGTTTGAGTTTTTCGATCGAGTCTGGGAAAATGCCGGGTATGTTCACAGCCGATCGCGCGGGCAGCCCCAACAGTACATCGCGGATTTGTTCGGCAACGTCGATAGCCACATTCACCTGAGCTTCCGCTGTGGAAGCTCCCAAGTGGGGCGTCAGCACGATGTTCTGGCCGACATTCCGCAGTGGGGAATCGGCTTCCAGGGGTTCGTGTTCGTAAACGTCCAAAGCTGCGCCGGCGATCTTGCCTTCTTTGATGGCTTCTGCGAGGGCTGCTTCGTCGATGATGCCGCCTCTGGCGCAGTTTATGATGCGGGCCGTAGGCTTCATTTTCGAGAGCACTTCAGCGTTAATTAAGTGCAGGGTTTCCGGTGTTTTGGGGATGTGCAGGGTGATGTAGTCGGATTCGCGCATCAGCAGTTCGAGTTCTACCAAGCGGCAGCCCAACTGGTCGGCTCTTTCGGTGGAAATGAAGGGGTCGTAAGCCAGCAGTTTCATGCCCATGGCTTTGGCTGCGGCTGCGAGGTGAGAGCCGATTTTGCCCAAACCGACGATGCCGAGGGTTTTTTTGTAAACTTCTACGCCGATAAAGCGGTTGCGTTCCCATTTACCCGCTTTGACGGATGCGTTGGCTTCCGGGATGTGGCGGGACATCGAGAGCATCATGGCGATCGCGTGTTCGGCTGCGGCGATCGTGTTGCCTTCGGGGGAATTGACGACTACAATTCCTTTGCGGGTAGCGGCGGGTACATCGACATTATCTACGCCGACGCCGGCTCTGCCGATAATTTTAAGTGAATTCCCTGCTTCAATGATTTCTTTGGTAACTTGGGTGCCAGAACGGATCATCAAAGCGTCGTAATCTGGAATAATTTTTACCAGTTGTTCGGCTGAGAGTCCTGTGTTTACGTCAACTTGCGCGACTTGGGAGAGGATGTCAATTCCGGCTTGGTCGATCGGATCGGATACTAGAACTTTAGGCATAGCAAGCAATTGAGTGCAATAGTAAAAATAGACCGAGCGTTGGCGAGCTCAAAGTGAGACTTATGACTTAGAGCGGTATCTAACAGCTCAGCTCAAGCTTGCCTTTGTGCAGTTTGAATTGTATCTGTATTCGGTCAAGGTCGGCCGTTTTTTGCGTGAAATATTTTAGCTTTGCGGGCGATCGGACTCTCTGACCGTCTGAAAATCCCGCAAGTGCTTAGCTAGTATGTCTTTTCGGGCTATAATAGACTTTGGCTATTCAAGCCTAACTATCAGGAATTGTTTTCTAATGAATTATCTTATCGCCGTACTGCCCGATCGAATTCAAGCCGAAGCTGCCTACTGTGCTCTGGAAAAAGAAGGCTTGCCTATGAAGCAAGTGAGCATTTTGGGCCGCGGCTACAAAACTGCTGATGAATTTGGCTTGATCGACCCCAACCAGCAAGCTAAGAAACAAGCTAAACTCATGGCTATTTGGCTGATTCCCTTTGGCTTTATTGCTGGCGTTACTTTCAGTCTGATGACTGAGTTGAAGACTTTCGCCTGGGCGGGCGAAATTGGCGATCACGCGATCGGTGGCTTACTCGGTGCGATCGCCGCTGCAATGGGCAGTGTGTTTGTTGGAGGCGCGGGCGGTATGGCTTTTGGTAGCGGCGATGCTTTGCCCTACCGCAACCGTTTGAACGCAGGTAAATTTTTGATTGCGGTTAAGGGTACTGATGATTTGACTGGGAAAGCTGCGAAGATTTTGCAGCAGTTTGAACCGGAAAATATCCAAGGTTATACAGAGACTTAGTTATTTGTTTGTTAACAGTTGACTGTTGACTGTTGACTGTTGACTGTTGACTGTTGACTCGTGTAATATTTGAAGGCAGTTATGGAATTACAAACTATCCCCCTACATTCTCCACTAGAATTAACGCTCGAATTAACTGACGAGCAGTTTTTTCAGTTGTGTATAGACAACCGGGATTTAAGATTTGAGCGGACTGCTAGTGGAGGATTAATTATTATGCCACCTACGGGTAGCGAGACTGGTAATTTCAACATTGACTTATCGTATCAACTTCAATCTTGGAGCAGACAAAATAAGCATTTGGGAATTGCTTTTGATTCTTCAACTGGATTTAAACTGCCCGACGGTACAGATATTTCTCCCGATGCTGCTTGGATTCGGCGCGATAGGTGGGATGCTTTAACTGCTGAAGAAAAAAAGAAATTTGCGCCGATTTGTCCCGATTTTGTGGTGGAATTGCGATCGACCACTGACTCCCTAGAAAAATTGCGGGCTAAAATGAAAGTGTATGTAAAAAATGGATCAAGGTTGGGATGGTTGCTCGATCGCAAAAATAGAAAAGTAGAAATCTCCCGTCAAGGTTCAGATGTGGAAATTTTAGACTCGCCTGTAACTCTGTCCGGTGAAGATGTACTACCCGGTTTTGTGTTGGATTTAACAGATATTTTCTAAATTTGTAAGAAGACTCGGCGGTTGAAACCGCATCTACACAAGCAAAACCTGCCCACGCCGGTTAAAGAAAACTCGGCGGTTGAAACCGCGTCTACACAAGCAAAACCCGCCGACGCGGGTTAAAGATAGCGCGGGAAAATTACGTTATTCTATTTAGTCGGCATCCAGCAGACATCGTTTGTATAGCAGCGGTTTCAAGCGCCTTCTTATCTTTTCCCGCTAATTGATGATATGATAGGCTGCCAAAGGTTGCGTTTGGTATGACCTATGAAAATCCTCCACGGGACTTGGATTCCTCAAACAGAAGAAAGTTTTGTTCAAGGTGGAACTTTTTGTCTTTGGGTTGAAACCACTGAAAAGAAAAAACGGCCTGCTCAGGTTCATCCCCGACAATTGGAGACGGCACAGTTAAGAGAATTTCTAACGAAAGAAGCCGGGATTCAACTGTCAGCAGTCAGCAATACAAGTGCGATGGGGCGAGAATACGCGATCGTCCCTCGGTATTTTTTACTGCCCACTGCCGACAACCAGCCGTTACCATCTTTAGAACTAGCGCGATATTTAGAGACAGAGTTACCCGAAACATTTGAGTTGGAGTATTGGCAAGTTGATTGTGTGTGCATCGCCACCCACACTTTGACTAAAGTATTGAACGATCTGCATTTTTTTGCCCTCTACGATTTAGCAGAAGTTCAGTTTGGTTCAGACTTGCTATTTTGGTATCACTACACCCAAAATTTTAAGCAAATTGTTCTGAAAGATCATTATATTCCGGCGTTGCGCTATCGAGAAACTGCTCCGATCGCGATCGCACCCATCGAAAGAACCGAACCCGCTGAGAAAGCCACGCGCGGGCGTAAGAAAGCGGGCGAGACAAAAACCAAAACAACTGCAAAAACTCCAAAAACACCTGCCAAAATTGAACCCAGCTTTGAGATTTATCCGGGATGGGAAATTGTTTCAACACAGTACGAAAATGATTTACAACGCTATGTTGAATGGATGCCTTTAGTTTGTGTGTCCGGTTTTCGGAAGATCCAGCTACAAGATACACCAAAATTCTACGATCGCGAACGGTTGCTGCGGCATTTTTCCGAGTGTGCGATCGCGGAAATTGTCACTCAAACCCCCATCCCAGCATCGTTTGAAAATAAGATTGCGGATTCTTTACTGCAAATCTGCCTCAACCAAACACGAAAAATCGCGCGAGTAAGCCTTGAACAATATCGGCAATGGCAAACCTGGCGCGATCGCATTACGCGCAATCAATCTGCTGACTCATTCTCCCTCTGTTTTCAACTACAATCCCCCGAAAACCCCGAACAGCCTTGGGTTTTAGAGTTTCAGGCGGCTGCGAAAAAAGACCCATCTCTGCGGATGCCGTTGCAGGATTATTGGCGATCGCGATCGACTCAACAAAAACAGTTGCAAACACAATTCGGAGACAACTTTGAGCAACATTTGCTGACAAATCTCGGCTACGCTGCCCGCATTTATCCCCAACTTTGGCAAGGGCTAGAAACCGACAAACCCGTTAACATTACCCTCAGCTTAGATGATGCTTTCACCTTTCTCAGCGAGTCCGCTTGGGTATTAGAAGATGCCGGATACAAAGTGATTGTCCCCGCTTGGTGGACGCCGAAGGGACGACAACGGGCGAAGATTCGCCTGCAGGTCAAAGGGAAGGGTAGCAACAGCGCTGCAATCAAGGGCAAAGGATTGTTTTCGGCGGATTCCTTGGTGGAATATCAATATGAATTGGCGATCGGGGGGGAACGGGTTAGCGAACAAGAATGGCAGGCATTAGTAAATAGCAAAACACCGCTGGTGCAGTTCCGAGGACAATGGATGGAACTGGACAAAGACAAGATGCAGGAGATGTTGGAGTTTTGGAAAAAACATCGCCAAGAAAACCCCGATTTAAGCTTGATTGACTTTATGAAGTTGACGGCAGAAGGAGAAGCGAGCGAACAGTTGGAGGTTGAGCGCGATCGGGCTTTATCGGATATGTTGGAGAAGCTGAACGATAAGAGTCGGTTAGAGTTAATTGCAGATCCAGCAAAGTTTCAGGGCAAGTTACGAGATTACCAAAAGCGCGGCGTTTCTTGGTTGAGTTATTTGGAAAGTTTGGGATTAAATGGCTGTCTTGCAGATGATATGGGTTTGGGTAAATCGGCGCAGGTAATTGCTAGATTATTGCAAGAGCGGGAAGTTTTATCTACTACAAAAGAGACAGAAAAAAAGACAGAAAAAGCGATCGCACCTTCGGTTCTACCCACGCTGCTAATTGCGCCCACATCCGTAGTTGGCAACTGGCAAAAGGAAATGGAAAAGTTTGCTCCAGAATTGCGATCGCTCATACACCACGGCCCTGGGCGCTTGCAAGATGCCAAGGAATTTAAAGCCGCCGTCCAAGGTTGCGATATGTTGATTACTTCCTTTACCTTGGTGCGAAAAGATGAGAAGCTGTTGAGCAGCGTAGCGTGGCATCGCGTGGTAATTGATGAAGCCCAGAATATTAAAAATCCGAAAGCGGCGCAAACCAAGGCGATTTTAAAGTTACCCGCTACCCATCGACTGGCATTGACTGGAACACCCGTAGAAAATCGATTGCTGGATTTATGGTCAATTTTTAATTTCCTCAATCCGGGCTATCTGGGCAAAGAGGCACAGTTTCGGAAGTTGTTTGAGATCCCGATTCAAAAAAATGGGAGTCGCACGCAATCGGCAGCGCTCAAAAAATTAGTGGAACCCTTTATTCTCCGGCGCCTGAAAACCGATAAGTCGATTATTCAGGATCTCCCCGACAAAGTTGAGCAAAAACTCTACTGCAATCTCACCCGCGAGCAAGCTTCGCTTTATGAAGCGATTGTGAAAGAGGTAGAACAAGAAATTGACGCGGCGGAAGGGATGAAGCGCAAGGGGATGATTTTGGCGACACTGCTGAAGCTGAAGCAAATTTGTAACCATCCGCGCCAGTTTTTGCAAGATGAAAGTGAGTTTACACCAGAGCGATCGCACAAACTGGAACGGCTGATCGAGATGATTGAGGAAGTCAAAGCAGAAGGCGAAAGTTTATTGGTATTTACGCAGTTTACAGAACTGGGAAGCGCGTTGGAAAAATATATTAAACAAACGCTACATTACAACACTTACTACATCCACGGGGGAACCAGTCGCGAAAAACGGGAACGGATGATTTCAGAGTTTCAAGATCCAGAGTCTGAACCTTCTGTATTTATTCTGTCACTGAAGGCGGGCGGCGTGGGAATTACGCTGACAAAAGCCAATCACGTGTTCCATTTCGATCGCTGGTGGAATCCGGCAGTGGAAGATCAGGCGACGGATCGGGCGTTTCGGATCGGACAGCAAAAAAATGTGTTTGTGCATAAGTTTGTAGCGATCGGCACTTTGGAAGAAAAGATTGACCAAATGATTGAAGACAAAAAGAAATTGGCAGGGTCAATTATTGGTGCGGATGAGTCGTGGTTGACTGAGTTGGATAATGAGGCATTTAAGAAATTAATTAGGCTCAATAAAAATGCGGTTATAGATTAGGATAAACCCAAAAATATGTCACAATTTACTCGGACTTGGTGGGGCAATAAATTTATCGATGCGTTAGAAAGATTTACTGATTCTGGGCGACTCGGACGGGGACGTTCCTATGCACGGAATGACAAGGTAAAAAGCTTTAAGATTAATGATGGCTTAGTGATGGCAGAAGTAAGGGGGTCGGTAAATCCTTATTTTGGGGTTTATAAGGAGCCTCTGTACAAAACTAAAATTGAGTTTCAGGCGATTAGTCAGGCACAGTGGAAAGTGGCGATCGCCCAAATGGCATCAAAAGCCAGCTTCATCTCTCGGCTGCTGCTCAACGAAATGCCCGACAACATTGAAAATGCTTTCTCACCCCTCGGATTGCACCTTTTACCCAGCAGCCGCGAGGACTTTAAGACTACTTGCTCTTGCCCAGACTATAGCAATCCCTGCAAACATATTGCCGGAGTTTATTATTTGGTGGCGGCAGAATTGGACAAAGATCCATTTTTACTGTTTGAATTACGGGGGCTTTCTAAGGAAGTGCTGCACCGCGAATTAGCAAAAACGCCTTTGGGCTTGGCGCTGGCGGCGGAGTTGACGGCTGATGCAGCGGCCCCTGTGGCGGTGGATTCCTATTACACGCAGGCGATCGCCAGTGAGGCGCAAACGGTCAGCCTGAAAGAGTTTTGGCATGGTGCGAAGCGATTACCGCAGACGATTGAGGTGGCAGCGCCAAGTGGGGTAAGTGCGATCGTGGTGAAGAAACAGGGAGATTTTCCACTGTTTTGGCACAAGGATGGTTCGTTTATTGAGGCGATGGAAGAGTTGTATTTGCGGGTTAAGAAGAATAAGTAGTTGGGTGGACAATTTTGCTGCCATACTCGATCGAACTCTTGCAAAAACTTTAACTCGAAGACTTGATAGATTTGGTACAATAATCGTGCTCATCATATCAGCTTTACCAGCAACTAAAATCATAAGAGCGTTATTTGATGATTTTAGACTATAATTAAATTAGTGCGACTGTTAAAAAAGTTGACTTTTTAGTTACAGCAAACTTTGGCAATTTCAAATTAAAATCTAAAATTGACTGATGTTACCAAGAGAAGAACTGTTAAAAGGCATTGAAAACCGCGAATGTGTGGCGCGGGCGATCGACCAAGCGGAACAAGCAATTAAAACTTGGGAAGTTACTCTGACTGATTTTCTGTCGCCTCCGGAATTGGCGGACACTCTGACGGTATTTAAGCGCTTAACAGACGTGGAATTAGTGGCTTGGGGCGGCTACCCGCAAGCTGAAAGACAAAGAATTGCGATCGCGCGATCGGATATCCCGATCGACTCTGCTAGCGTTAACGTTGCTGCGGTAGAAATCGCTGGCAATTTCTTGTTCGATACAGCTTCTCACCGCGACTTTTTGGGGGCGATGTTGGGTACGGGAATTGTCCGCGAGAAAACTGGCGATGTGATTGTTTTGGGAGAACGCGGCGCGCAAGCCATTGTCATGCCGGAGATGGTAGAGTATTTGGAGATGAGTTTGCAGCAAGTGCGATCGGTTCCTGTGCAAACGCGGCGCATTGAGTTGAGCGAACTCAAAATTAGAGAACCCAAAAAGAAAGAAATGACAACCGTTGAAGCATCCATGAGATTGGATGCTGTCGCCTCGGCTGGGTTCGCAATGTCTCGCAGCAAAATGGCCGATTTAATTGATAGTGGCGACGTGCGAGTTAACTGGAAAGACGTTACTCAAGCTAGTTATAATGTCAAGTCGGGAGATTTAATTGCTGTTACGGGCAAGGGAAGATTGGAAATTGGGGAAGTTGCTGTTACTAAAAAGGAACGCTATCGAGTCCAGTTAACTCGATATTTGTAATTCTCGGAATTAGTAATGGGGAAGTGAGAATTAGGAATTAGAAATTATCTTCCTTGTTCCTTTTTGCCGATAGTGGTTAAATGGGTTAAATCTCGTACACAATCTGTTGCCGAACTTCCCGATAAACCACATCGTTAAATCCGTTAAATCCCGTAGACTGCTTCCTTGCCGAACTTCCTTGGTAATACCGTTTCTGGTTGCACCGGAATTATATAGAGGATACCGCAAGCACCTCAGTCCCTACCCGGATTAATTTTAGGGACAGAGGTGCTTGCGGTGTCAAAAGCTGTGGATAATATTAATTCCGATGCAACCAGATTTGATATAATTAGCCTTTATCTCGAAACACCTTTTCTACCGACTTCACCAAAAGTTCTCGCGGCATCAATCGAGGCGTATTGGCGATGATTTGATTGGGAATTCCCCCTGTGACAACATTAGACTCATTTTTGTCTAAAGCTTTGAGAGCATCTCGCACTACTTCCGCTGCGGGAACGAGTTTTTGCCCGCTACTGGATGCCATTGATTTAGGAAATTCAGCTACTGCGAAAAAGTCCGATTCGGTCGGCCCTGGACAAAGGCACAAAACGCGAATTCCTAAATCTTTGTTTTCCGCCCAAAGTGCCTCGCTGAAACTTAAAACAAAAGCTTTAGTCGCTGCATACATCGACAAGTACGGCATCGGTTGAAAAGCTGCTATGGAGGCAACATTGATGATACTTCCTGCTTTTCGCTGCCGCATTCCCTGCAAAAATAAGTGCGATAGTTCCACTAATGCTACAATATTTAGTTGCACCATTGTTAGTTGTTTTGCAAGCCGGCGATCGGCAAAAGCACCGTAATCGCCAAAACCCGCATTATTTACCAACAAATCAACCGTCCAACCTTTTTTAACAACCGCGTCAAATACAGCAGTTCCAGCGGCCGGTGCGGTCAAATCTTGAACGATAATTTCGACTAAAATATTGAATTCCTGTTGCAGTGTAGCAGCTAGCTGTTGCAATTTGTCTTCGGATCGAGCTACCAAGATTAGATTGTGCTGGCGTTTCGCTAATTCGGCGGCAAAGGCTGCACCAATTCCGCCAGAAGCACCGGTGATTAAAGCAGTCGGCATGAAATTAATTCGGATATTTGATGTGGGCTTTATATATTTTAACAATTATTTACACGGGAACCTGTAAAATAATTAAAAGGGAATAGGTGAGTTTTATGGCGCGTCTTACCGATCGAGCTTTTGAAATTTTGCGGGCCGAAGTTGACAAGTGCGCGGCGGCGGATAGTCTAGCCGGTGATGTCTACCGACGGATGGTAATCAAGCGGTTAGAGAAATTACGCTTGCAAAACGGCACTTTCGCCTCAAAAGAAGAAATCCGCGATACCTTGAAAGACGAATTTCCCAACTTCAGCGAACAAGCTCTCAAAGCTGCCGTCAAAGCCAACCGCCCGCCCGGATTGTTCGGTAAAATCATCTTTGCTGGCAGTTTGCTGGGAAGTGCTGCGGGGATAATTTGGCTGCTAAATCTGCCATTTCCGATGATTCGCTGGCCAGTGGCGAAAACAATGCCGATATTGTTGCTGCCGAGTTTTATGAGTATGGATCACAATTACCGGCAGGCGATCGCCCTTGTGGAACAATCCGATCAACTGGTGAATAAAGCCACTGCTGTCGCAGATTTTGACTTGGGCGAAATTAAAGCAAAAGAGGCGCAAAAACACCTCGACGCCTTACCAGTCTGGTTCCTCGGCTATTACCCAAAGAGGTACTGCTCTTTTTTCCGCTGCAGTTGGCAGTTTACACTCGATGAATTTGAAGCCGCCCGCAAAAATGTGGGGCGGATGGAGGCTCAGATTTTCCAGCAAAAAAATGCTTTTACTCAGTTAAATCAAGTCGAACAAACTCTCAAGGCGGCGAAACAGGAGTATCAGCAAGCCAAAACCGCTGCGGATAGACAAAAAGCGACGGTAAATTGGCAAAGTGCGATCGATCAACTCAATCAAATTCCCGCCGAAACCCTCGCAGGAGAAACGGCTAAAAAAACACTCAAAGCAGCAGAAAGAGACTTTCAAGCAATGGGCGGCGTCGCCACCGGTTCTTTGCAGGCTGACAACTTAATTGAAGCTGCTAAAGAATTTGCTCTCTCCGCCGCCCTCGCCTCCCAAAAACCTCCCCATCCCGCCGCACAGTGGGAGCAAATAGCAGAATTGTGGCAAGAAGGAATTAACCGACTAAAATTGATTTCTGTCGATAACCCTGGTTATCTCGACGCTCAAACTAAACTTGCTGAATATCAAAAAAATTTAGGAATTACCCAGATTAGACTGGAAGCAGAAAAAGATTCTGCAAAAGCCTTGCAAGAAGCTAAAAGCTTGTTGGCCAACTTGCAAAAAGATGTGAATTCTCAAAATCCCGGTTACTCCCTCAGCCAGTTGCAACAAATTATCAATCAATTAGAATCTGTCAAACCCGGAACCACTGTTTATCCCGAATCCCAAAAATGGCTGCAATCTGCTCGCAAGAAACAGCAAGAATGGCAAAAAAATTAGTCAGTTTTCAGTTGTCAGTCAACGGTCAACGGTCAACCGTCAACTAACAAATTACCAAGTCGGGTCAACATACAGATTAATTGTCACTTGCTTTTTCCCGTAAGGGATGCCGGAAATACAAGCACAAATCGTATCTCCGCCATCAATTTCTACTTCGCAAGCGTGACAAGAACCCATGAGACAGCCAGTAGGAATAGAAACCCCTGCACGTTTGGCTACATCTAATAAAAGCTCTCCCGGTTCAGCTTCAACTGTCACGTTATCAGGTAAAAAACAAACTTTTGTCATTGAATTTGAACCTCAAATCTAACAAACAATAATCAACAGTCAACAGTCCACAGTCCACAGTCAACTAATTAACCTAAAATATGCCTTATATCTAAGTGCTTTTCCACGGTATCTGCTAGAGAGTCTAACAGAGCTTCTCGGTGTTCTCGGTAATTAGGAATACCTGTAGGCAATGCGCGGAGTCCCCGCTGCTGCCGCAAGTGATTTAACCAAGCTCGCCGCCAAGCTCCGTTGTCAAAGATGCCGTGCAAGTATGTACCCCAAATTGATTGAGAAGTATTGACAATGCCTAAACTAGCATCGTCAAATAGCGGTTGAGTCAAATCTGACTCTAGGATTTGCGTTTTTCCTTGATGAATTTCGTAACCGAAAACTGGCAAACCCGGTTGAGGATAGTTAGATGTTACGATTCGTTGGCGCGCAATTTTGTTCGGTGCCATCGCAGTTTTCAAAGGCAGCAATCCCAATCCTGGGAATTCTCCCTTTTCTCCCTCAATGCCTTCTTTATCGGTGATACTTTGTCCCAGCATCTGAAAGCCACCGCAAACTCCCATGACTGTACCGCCAGCTATTAAATAATTTTGAATAGCTTTTGCCATACCTGTTTGGCGCAGCACCTGCAAATCGGCAATTGTAGTTTTAGAGCCTGGTAAAATCACGGCGTCTGGATGGCCTAACTGGTCTTTTGGGCTGACATATTTGACTGTGACGCTAGTTTCCGACTCTAGGGGGTCAAAGTCGGTAAAATTGGAAATTCGGGGCAGGCGGATGACCGAAATATTGATGTCGGTTTGAGAATTGGGGGAACGCCGATCGAGCAAATCGAGAGAATCTTCTGAGGGAAACACTTCGTCTATCCAAGGAATGACCCCAACTACCGGGATTCCCGTCCTTTCTTCTAGCCAAGTCAGGCCCGGATCTAAGATCGATTTTTGTCCTCGGAACTTATTAATAATAAATCCTTTAATTAAAGCTCGTTCGTCGGGATCGAGCAATTCCAAAGTACCGATGATGTGAGCAAAAGCACCGCCCCGATCGATATCAACTACTAGCAAAGTTCGAGCTTTTAAATATTTAGCTACCCGCATATTTGTTAAATCGCGGTGTTTGAGATTAATCTCAGCAGGGCTACCGGCTCCCTCACACACAATCATGTCAAATTCTTGGCAGAGAAATTCTAAAGATTCCCGAATAGCTTGCCAGCCGAGATCGAAATACTGCTCGTAATATTGAGATGCTCGTACATTAGCGATCGCCCGGCCCTTGACAATCAATTGAGAAGTCATGTCTCCTTGTGGCTTGAGCAAAATCGGATTCATTTCTACCCAAGGTGCGACGCCCGCAGCCCAAGCTTGCACTGCTTGAGCGTAACCAATTTCTCCACCGGCGGCTGTGACATAGGAATTCAGCGCCATATTCTGACCTTTAAACGGAGTTACCCGCCAGCCTCGCCGAGCAAAGATTCGACACAAAGCTGCCACGAGTAAAGATTTCCCTGCGTGAGATGTTGTTCCCACGACCATAATTGCTTTCATAATATTAAGAGAGAAGGAAGTTCGGCAACGAAGCAGTGTAAGGGATTTAATATTTATTCCGGTTACACCGTCCGTGATTGTTGATTGTTGAGTGTTAACTGTTGACGGGCGAGTCTAAAAACTAAATGGTTGAGTGTTAAATGTTGACTCGATTTTATTATTCCGATGCAACCGGAACCGATATAACGGATTTAACGCATTTAACCGATGGATTTTGAAGACTGAAGTCAAGCGTGAAGGAAGGGGGCAGAAGAAAGAAGTAAGAAGTAAAAAGTAAAAAGTAAGAAGGCAGAAGGCAGAATAAAAAAAAATTCTGGTTTCTACCTTTTACTTTCTGCCTCAAGATGACGGCTTATCTTCGCCGGACACCTTCTCCGACTTGGATTCAGCGGCAGGTTTAGCAGTTTCGACTAGATTCGGATCGGGGGGATTCGGGGGACTCAATTCAGTTTGTTCTGCCTCAGAAGAGAGTTCTTCACCTGTTGATTCGATCGAGATCGTTGATACTGAAACCCTTTCCACCTGCACGCTCAACCCAGGTTCTCCCGGTACTTCTATCTCTACAGGCGCTGCAATTTCCACCACAGTCATTTCTATCGATGCTGCAGGGGCTTCTGCTTCCGGTACGCCTGCTGCTGCTTCCGGTTCACCAACCGCAGCCAGCGGTGTCTGGGTTTCCTGAGATACAGCAGGGGCTTCTGCTTCTAGTACGCCTGCTGCTGCTTCCGCTTCACCAACCGCAGCCAGCGGTGTCTCGATTTCAGCGGACGATCGATCTTCGATCGGAGTTTCCCCTATTTTGTCAAAACTCGCGGTGTCTGCCCCCATCAACTCGGCCATTGCTTCAACATCAGTGGGAAACGGCACTCCCAGGCTTGTTTCAACAGCAGTGTTGCTACTTTCGGCTGCCACTTCTGCAGCCGCCTGGGCTAATTCAGATTCGAGAATTTGGTCGATACCCGGTGCAGGAGTTGCCGTTATTTTAGATTCAGGTGCGATCGATTCTGGAGTAGCTGAAGGTTTTGGCGTCTGGGGAGTTGCATCAGACTTGTTTTTACCCGCACCGAGTCCTAACATACCGCCGAGACTATTTTTGAAATTGCCGAACAGACTTCCGAAACCGCCGGATTTTTTAGCTGGTTTAGGAGGAGTAGGAGGAGTTGGGGCCGCCGCCGCTGCCGCTGCCGCCTGCGACTCTTTAACGGCTGTCCTCCATTCTGTTTCCTCGTCAAAATCATCTGCTTCTGGCTGCTGTGGAGGTTCTGGCTGAGCCTCTGCTGGCTCCACACTTGGTGCAACGGCTATTTCTGAAATTTCTAGAGGTAGAGGTGGAGGAGTGAAACTGCTGGCTGCTGATTCTGTTAGGGGTTGTGAAGTCTCAGCAGCAAGAGTTTCGACTGAAAACACTGGTATTTCGGCAATTGCAGGTGGTTTCGAGTCGGGGATTTTCAATTCAGGGGCGATCGCACTTTCAGCCGTCGCAGCGATCGAACTTTCAGCAATACTTTCAGCTATGGGGGGACTCGCCGGCTGTTCCTCTAGCTTTACCTCGCCCTTATCCAGAGTGGGTGCTGGAACCACATCAGTTTTCGGTTTGGGCGATCGAACAAACTTAGGTTTTTTCGCTACGGGTTCTTTTTTCTTGGCAAACAAGCCAGCAAACGGCACGCCTGCAGCAGCCAAATTTGCCGACTGAGGAATCGGCGTTTGCTCAGCAACGGGCGTCACCTGCCGGCGCAAAGTCAAAGTTTCCCAGGCAAACCAGCCCAACATCGCCACGCCCGCCATTTGACCAAGCAGGAGAGCACCAGTAATTCGTCCCGCACAAGCCCATAAAATTAACGCATAAAAAAGCCCTACCCCGCTCCAGGTAAAATCACTTTTGCGGTGCACTTCTGGAAAAAAGAAGGCCGCCATGTAAATACTGAAGCTGCCTAGACCGACCGCCAACGCCAGAATGTATGCAAGCATATTGTCGGTACCTCCGCTGTGTCAAATAACTTCTACGCGCTAATTCTACCTTTGAGAGAGACTCAACGGCTTCTTTCTCTAGGACAATTCTTGATTTGTAGGGAAGTTTGCCAACGAACCAGTGTAAGGAATTTAACACTTTCAAGGGATGTTGACGCCAGAAGTGCGAGGAAAGATTTCCCACTCTCCCCCAGCTCCCTACTGCCCATCACCCCCCATCCCCACACCCCCCATCCCCATCACCCCCTCCTCAGTGGTGATAGATGTCACTTAAACTATGCCAGTGCGATCGCACCAAGCCACTGAGGATGTTTATATGTTGTAGGTGTAAGAGGAATTATGCCCTAGGGCATATGTATTGGAGGCAATGCCATGTTAGAAAAACTATTATTAGCGGCCGGCTTAACCTTATCGCTTCACATATTTCCCGGACTAAGCACTTCCGCGCCGTTACCGAAAAATTTGGTATTGGGATCGAGCGATCGCCCGGCTCAAACCCAGAAACTTCCCATCGTTGCAGTACCTGCTGCACTCAAGCCGAACGTCCAATCGTAATGATAGGTGCAAGATACCTGCAAGTGCGATCGGACTTAGGCAGAGCCTTTCTAATATTTTTTTCGACCTGTTCTCTTTTTTATGTGACTGTTCACAACTCATCAGTTTGTAGTCAGGGCTTTAGTCCTCATTAATATCACCTAATAAAGACTAAAGCCCTGACTACAAACCCTAGGCAAATAATTAGTAGCAGATAGAACATTAATTCCCATAACATACTAAACAAATCTCAACATTAGGTTGTGTCATAGACACATTTAAACCTTAAAAAACTTGGGAAACCTTGAGTAAAGACTCAAAATAGATATATGATGTCAGATTGAGCTTAAAGCTAATAAGCACATTGACTATTAAATCAAGGAAAGTGAAAATGGGACTTAGCGATATTCTCTTGAATGAAAACCACAGAGAAACTTTTGTTGATGACTGTGTAAAGTTGATAGACCAACAAGTTGCTGCAGCGTCAGGATTGGGTGGTATGGCTCTTAAAGCTGCCTACTCTACTGTCAAGGGGATACGGGCTGACTATTGCGCCCAAGTCGTCGATCAACTTCTGCCAGAAATCTCGATCGCACTCGATCCGATGTGGACTGAAGCCGTAAACAATGGCAACCCAGTCGAATATTTTGCTCAAAGAAAAGGTGAAGTAGCAGACGAATTGCTCCAGATAAGTGACAAAAGGGTCGAGAAAAGCACAAGAGGGATGGTTAAAGGCGCCTATGCCAAACTCCGCCCCTCAGCTAAGACTTACGTAGAAAAGGGAGTACCGGATTTAGCCCAAATTATTAATAAACATAGTGCGGCCTGATAAGTGAGCAACGGCTAAAAAACAGGATACCCAGATACCCGGCTTCTTCCAGAAATCGGGTATCTACAATCAGACTTATTCGTAAGTTTGTAGCTAAGAGGGAGAGTCCTAATTTTATGCTTATCCATTGCCAATTACCCACTGATTTGCAGCCAATATTTTCAACATCGCCTGTCCGGTAATTCCCAACCCCAAAAACATTACAAACATCGCACTAATCGCCGGCAGAAATTTGACTGCTGTTATCTGTTTTGGCAGTTTATTAAAACTACGTTTGGCATAAACTAAAATCAATCCGATCGCACTCAGCACCAAAGCCAATCCCAAACTAAAGGCTACCACCAGCGTCATTCCCAAACCAACATTGCCCAAAGCCGACGCGCTCAACAGCATCACCAAAGCGGAAGGACAAGGCAACAAACCGCCGGAAATTCCCAATGCTAATAAGCTTTTCCAAGTAATAGCAGAACCCTCAGCACCGGGAGGCAAATGCGAATGAATCCGGCCGTCTCCGTGATGGTGGTAGTGGTGAGATATATCGGGTTTTACAGGCTTAAATTCTCGCTCCCAACTTCCTCTACTCAAAAGATTTACTGGTTCTTCACATTCGGCAGTAAAGACTTTAGTCCTTAGCAACCAGTTTTTATTATTAAAAATTTTACTTTTGATTTTTTTGACAATTTCAGTCCTCACTACCAACCTTGTTTTGATTTTTGATAATAGTAAGTTAAGCCCGATGAAGGCTACTAATAAACCTGAGATTAAACTCAGCCAAGGATCTAATTTTTCTGGATCAATTAAGTTAGAAGCAAACAAAGTAATTCCGCCCACCGCAAACACGCCGGCCGTGTGAGTAATTGTAGTCGTCGCTGCTAGAAATAAAGCGTGTATCGGAGTAGCCCGCGAACCCACTAAATAAGCGCCGACTATAGTTTTTCCGTGTCCGGGCGACATCGCGTGCACGCATCCCCAAGCAAATGCTCCCGCTACTGCGAGCAGCAAACTCCAACCCGAATCCCAGATAGATTCCTTTCCTGCTAACAAAAACTCCCGGTTTTGTGGCGTAAATACAAAGCTTTTTACAGCACCGGCTTGTACAATCGTAGCTTGGCAGCTAGCTGTCGGAACTTCGGGCAAAAACAGATTGTAATTAATACGCAATTTCTCTGGTTTGGAGATGGAAACTGAGTCAGGTAAACGGGGGGTTTTATCTTGAGAAGGTGCGGGCCAGATGTAGTTTAAGATTAAGGTGCTGTGGGTATTCGGCTGCTGGATTAAGCTGGCGGTTTTAGCTGCTATTTCTAGCGGTTTTACTGCTACGGTGCCTTGAATGTTGCTACTGTTGGTGAGGCGGATTTGTTGGCTGAAAAACTTTTCTAGCTGTGTTTTGTGGCTGCGAACTTCAGCAGGTTGTAGCTGGCTGTCTCGATTGTCGTCGGCGAAGTTTGTTAAGCCGGTTGGGAATGTTAATGTTATTTCGGTTTGCAAATCGTTGACTACTATTTCTGCTACGGATAAGTCTGACCAGTGCGAGTAAACTGGTCTGGTTGAGGTTGTTAGTGAGAATGAAAGTGTTAGAAAAAATAGGATGAATAATTTTGATATTCGGTTAAGTTTGTACGGCATAAAGACCTGTTTAGTTAGTATTTTTTGGATGAATTATTTGTTTTTGTTGTGCATTTTCCGGCGCGCTTACCCGCAAGCCCGCCGGGGATTGAAATCCCCGTCTCATAGCGAAAGTCGGTTGAAACCGACTAAAAGATTTTCTACTTTTTATTGAAATCTTTTAGTTCTATGCAAGAGGACTTAAGCTTTTAGCCAGGGGTTTCAACCCCTGGCGGATTGACGGAATAGCGAACTTGGCAGGATGGCTGCTATTAGTTAATCTCAAAATTCATAACTTCCCAAGCCCAATGCTTGGCGGGATCGCTCGTCAAAACTCGGGTCAATTTCCTTGGACTTTTGAAAATAAGCGCGAGATTCGGTATCCTTTCCTAAAGTCCGGGCGATCGCACCAGCCCGGTAAAACATCCCCGCATCCCGAATCCCCGATCGTATTATTTCGGCCATCACTCGATCGGCCTTTTGCCATTCCCCAGCACTCGAAAGCGCCCAAGCCAAAGTATCCAGCGTCACCGCATCCCGCCGAATTTTCACCTCCTCCTGCATTAACGCCAACGCTTCCGCAACATCCTGCGCTCGACCTTTTTCCAGCAGCAAAGTTGCCAAATCCCTGCGGTGGCCAAAACCGGTAGATCCAGAAACCTGTTCCTGTCGCAGCCCAGCTTCTGCTTTGTCCCGAAGTCGCCGGGATTCGATCGCATCTCCCTCGAACTCTTTAACTCTCGCCATACCGCGATCGACAATGCGATCGAACACAGTCGCAACCCCACCAGAATACGCAGAAACCTTGCTGTAATAGCCTTCCGCCTCGCGATAATTGCCCTGCCGCGTCTCCAAATCCGCCAAATAAATCAGCGCCAGCGGGTATCGCGGCGCCAACCGCAGCGCCTCCAAAAACAGCGCTTTCGCCTGCACAAACTGCCCGCGACGCGCGTAAAATCGACCCAAGAGCGATCGGGCCCGCGCCGAACCAGCAACCTCTCCCGGTTCCTCCGCCGCCATTGCTTGGCGGTAATCCTGCAAAACCTCAGCATCTCGGCCCTCAGACTCTCTCACTAAAGCTCTTAAAGTGAGAGAACCCAAGTTAGGAATCCGGTTAACTAAGGCTTCTGCGGCTGCATTTGCCTCGCTCACTTTACCCGTGGCTAAGTGAGATGTAACTGAAAGGGCGATCGCATCTTCATTGTCAGAACCCACCTGTTTAGCAAAGCGCAAAGCAGTAGCAAAATCATGTCTGGCCTCGGCAATTCGAGCTAAAACTAACAGCGCACCTTTGTTGTCAAAAGGCAAATCGGCGATCGACCTTTGAGCCGCTTGTTCTGCCAATAAAAACCAACCTCCCTCCCCAGTAGCGCGAGCCATTTTCAAATAAGATCCCGCCAGCGCCGCCCGGTTCAAACCGCTGCGGGAATCAACAGCCAATCGCTGCTGGTAAAAAGCAATCTCTTGCTCAATTGCTTCCTTTTGATTGGGATTATTTCTCAAACTTTCCGAGAAATGATAGCGGTAATTAGTATCTAGATTTTTTGGGTTGTTGTTAGAAACATTATCGGAAATAAAACGCAAATTAGGAGATAAATTTACTACTACTATCCCAACTAAAGGAACCACTATCAGCAGCCACCACCCGAAAACATCCGATTTTATTCCTTGTCCTATTTTTGTTTTCATACATCCGCGTTAATCAGCGTTCATCTGCGGTTAAAAAAAGCATCTCCGATCAGTCATTAGCCACTAAGCAATGACTAATGACTAAGGATTAATGACTAATTAGGCAAAGCCAAATAAGGAAAATTCGGTTCTAAAGGTTTGTGTCCCTGAGCCGGATTTCCCGGAGTTCCGTTATATGAAACGTTATCGCCAACCGGAGAACCCACCAAAGCTCCCAGAGTGATATCAATAACGTCGTCCATCAGCATACGACCTCCGATCAAACTTCCTTGAGCATTTGTAGCGCTAGCGTAGCCGCTGGTTTTTGTGGTATCGATCCGCATGATATCGGGTAAGAAAGCTCCAGCGATCGCATTTGGATCGACGTTATCCTTGCCGTCCAAAAGATCCACAGCATTCAGGGTAGCAACAGCTTCCTGCCGCACCGGAGCAGCAGCAGCGCTCAAATCCGATCTCGGAGGAATATTATTGAATGCTTCCAGATAAGCGGGAGTAACTATCAAACCCTCATTAATTGCAGGTCTCGCCAAACGCTCGAATTGTTTGAAACCGCCAGCTCCATCGCGAATCGAAACTGTTGACCAAACATCAAAAGTATTCGCCCCAGTTCCTGCTTGCAAAAACGCTTTCGGAACGCGCACGGCAATTGTATTGACGTTGTAACCTTTAGTAAAGTCGATAGCTTGGTTGGGTTGCTTGAAACCTACTTTCGGTCCCGTTCCTAAAGCCCCAGCGCGGACTCGGAAAAATTGTTCCACATCAAAGAAAAACGGGTCTTCCCGCAAACCGGCAAATACAGTCAAGTTAGAACCGCCCACAGGTACTGTATTCAAAACAGCATTAGAATTCAGCGGAGTTGTGGCAATTAACCCGCCGTTAACTGTAGTCTTAGTAGTTGTCTCCGAGCCACCGCGAACAACCGTTACAGCTACCGCTTGCATACCTTGATTGTTAGGCGGACTGAAGGCAAACCTCAAGATAATATCAGAGCGTCCAGTAGGTGTAGAATTCACGTCACCTACCTGGGTGATGTGAAATTGGTAGAGGGCTGTAGTGCTGAAATAATATTGATAACGGGCAACAGACCTGGGATTTGAATTCATGGTAAATACTAAATCCCCGTCCGCAGCACCGGAGTTTTGGTCTTTTTCGCGATATACGTACAGGTCAGTTAAATTTACAGCGCGACCTTTGATATCTACTTCGCCGTCGTCGTGGTCGGAAGCGACAATTATCCCTGGAGTTAATAGAGCAATTAGAGCTACTTCAATAGCTAGTATGGTTCGGCGAATTTTTTTTGTGAGCTTCACAATTAGCACCTTTATTTCAATGAATTTTTTGCACAAATCAATGGCAAATACCCCGCAGTCGCGGGTTTTACTTTTGTAGCAACAGGTTGAAATCTGTCAACCTGTGGCGTTTTTGCGCTGTTGCTGAGCCTTCTCCTATTGGTGGTATACGAAGGTTTGGCAATTTTGGATCTGTGCTGCCAGACTAATTTATGTAAAAAAGTGTGTTATTGAGGATTTACTCGTTCCCGGACTCTGCTTGGGAATGCCCGATCCGAGACAGAGCCTCATTCGATCTAGTGGAACCAGAGCATCGCTTATATGGGTTCCCAGGCTCTGCTTGGCAGCGAGCATTCCCAAGCTTAGGAACGATTAAATGGCCGTGGTTTGACTGTTCAGGCTGAGCGCATTTCTTCTTTCTGCATCAAGCGGATTGTTAAGTCTCAAAAAAATTACTAATCAGGTGGTAAAATTCAAGATAACTTGGGATTTTAAAAATTCAAAGCACGACAAAATTATCCTGAAAAGGCATACTCCAGGTTGTACCTCAGACTTCAAACTTACAATTATGTTCTGTAGTGATATACGCCGAAATTTTAATTTTGGATCTGTGCCGTCAAAACAAAAATTTTGGGTACACTGAAATGACAGGCCAGAAGTCAGGCGATGAATCGCTGCTTTTAGTGCAGATTGCCCAGAAAGACCAAACGGCATTAGCTAAACTTTACGATCGCTACGGTCGCCCAAGTTACGCTCTCGCTTACAAAATTCTGGGTTCGGTAGAAGAAGCTGAAGAAGTTGTACTCGATGTTTTTTCCCAAATTTGGCAAAAAGCAGCAACTTACGATCCTTCTCGCAGTCGAGCAGATACCTGGTTGTTCATGCTTACGCGCAGTCGTTCCCTCGATCGCCTGCGAGCGATGCAGCGAACAGTCCGGGCTGCTGAAGCTTGTCTGGAAGATGCGAAGATACCCATCTCTAGCGTTGCAGAACCGATGGAAGATGCAATGTTTAAAGAACGCAGCGAACAAGTCAAAGCAGCCTTAGAAAAACTGCCAAAGGAACAGCAAGAGGCGATCGAACTCGCCTACTACCAAGGGCTGACTTGCACGGCGATCGCAGCTAAAACTGGTATCCCGACAGGTACAATCAAAACCAGAATTCGATTGGGTATTTCCAAATTGCGTCAAGCTTTGAGCGAACAATTTTTTTAGACTGTCAAAAAACTTAAATTTTGTTTTTTAACAATCTAAAATTCTACCATTTCCCATCATCTATCTTGAGTGCGAGGGCAGCCGACCAATCTCAAATTTAAAATCAACTTAGGCTGAATTACAATTAATGGCGGAAAACAGATGGAAATGATGCCAGACGAGGAGTATAAAATCCTTGCAGCCCTTCAAGCTCTCGATACCCTCGACGAGTCAGAACGCGGCGCATTTGCAGAGAAATTGAAAGAGTCCGCAGAACTGACAAGTGAATTAGCAGCTTTTGAAGCGGCAATTGCCGCGATCGCCTACACAGCCCCCCCAGTTCCCGTCGCACCCGACCTCAAAAACCGCCTGTTCCAGCGCATAGCCGAACAGCAGCCAACTCCGACAGAATCAGTCAATTTAAAGCCCATTGTGACCTCCCCAACGGAGAACAATACTCCATCTTTAATCGTGCGATCGCACGAGGTCAAATGGAAATCTTATAAAGTTCCGGGAGTTTCGTTCGGCAAGCTTTACATTGACAAAAAAAAGCGCGAACTTACCTGCTTGATGCGACTAGAACCTGGAGTAACATTTCCCCTGCACCGACACGCTGCCTCGGAGGAAGTGCTTGTATTAGAAGGAGACTTAATTGTAGAAGGGGAAATTTGCCATCAAGGCGACTACATTCGATCGGTTCCCGGTTCCACACATTCGCCCCTCACACGAGGGGGATGTTTGCTGTTAATGAAAACTTCCCTAGACAACGAAATGTTCGTCTGATATTATGTCGGTTGATTTCCCTGCAATGATTTCTTTTCGCTTAGTCGGGGCTGGTTTATGTATGCCGATTTTTAGTAGAAATTATAGAGGGTTGCTGAAACTAGCCTTTCCAAGTATTTCGGTTAATTTACCGGACACGCTCTAACTCAATAACGCCATATTGCTCCGCATTATGCGGTTAAAAATTCCCAATATATCACGTAATTCCCATGCTAAAACACTCCTGTTTAACTGCTGTTCTGTCCGCCGTTATTATACAATTTGTACCCAGCAACCAAAGCGCGATCGCCCAAGAACGCGAAGGATGTTTTCTTGTTAATTCAGCGGGCGAAGTAATTAACTTAAATTTGTTGTGTTCGCCTCAAGAATCCGACATTAAGCTGACAGGAAACGATGGGAAATTTCTCGAAGACTACAAACGCTTAGCAAAAAGCTACTCTCCCGAAGCAACGGACAATTTACTGCAAGCAATCCAAAGGGCGCCCGGTCAAAAAATTGCGGCCGCTAAAAGAATGTGTGCGGAAGTAAAATCTGGAGTTTCTCTGCCGGAAGTTAAATTAAGAGCGATCGGGCAAGCTGCCAGTATCGACAATCCAAGTCTCAAAGAAAGTTTTCTCGCCGATGCCGATATTATTACCACCCTTGCCGCCAATCATTATTGCCCGGAATTAGCCAGTAAGTAATATCATGAAATCTGTAGGGACATGGTAAGGCATATTAGTGTCAACTTAAGCTTTTAGTCCGCCATTCCTCCCGTTCACCCGGCATTCCGCCAGGGAATGAATTCCCTGTCTCATAGCTAAAGTCCTCTGAAGAGGACTAATAAGAATAAGTTTAAAAGTATTTTTCTCAGTCCTATGCAAGAGGACTTTCGCTTTGAGGTAGGGGTTTCAAGCGCTGCGAGACTGAGGGTTTAACGTGTTTGTTGACACGCCTTGGGTAAGGCTGCATCTCAGTTTGGATTTTACAGGAGTGCAAGGACGATCGCACTCCTAAAAAACCCTTTTTACAAAACTGAGATTCTCCCACGGTAATACGGCGTCTTCACTTGCAGCTACAATATGAATTGTCCTCTTGTCGCGCAACGATTCATGAAATTACCGGACATGAGATGAAACATTTAAAATCAAGTTCCGCCGACTTGCGGGATTTATTCAAAGATAGCATTACAGTTAAATACCTCGCGGAACCGCTGAAATCTGTCCCAGCTTGCGATGATGCAGCCAAATTGCGATCGTGGATGGAAGCCCGCGATTTTGACGTGATCGGGATCGAAGAAAACGGCACGGTTTGCGGCTATGTAGAACGATCGCACTTAGGTAAAGGCAAGTGCAGCGACTACCAGCAAATTTTTCACCCCTCACAATTAATCGCCGCCGCCACTCCTTTGATGGAATTGCTGCCGCTGCTGCGAGAAAAACCGAGATTATTTGTATTGGAAAGCAACAGGATCGACGGGATTGTTACCTGTGGCGATTTGCAAAAAGCACCGGTTCGGATGCTGCTGTTTGGATTAGTGACGCTTTTGGAAATGAATTTATTGCGGATCGTGCGGATTTATTTTCCCCAAGATTCTTGGCAGAAATTGCTGAAAGGCGATCGCATCTTAGCAGCAAAACACCTTTGGGAATTGGGGCGATCGCGAAATGAAGCAATTGACTTAATCGATTACCTGCAATTCTGCGACAAGCGAGATTTAATCCTGACTTCTGCTGAAATAGTCGATCGGCTGGGGCTCAAATCCAAACGCTATGGGGAGCGTTTTTTAAAGTCAGCAGAAGCATTGAGAAACAAATTAGCTCACGCTCAAGATTTAATTAACGGATCTTCTTGGCCGGAAGTAATTTTTTTGGCTCAGGAAATAGAAGCGCTTTTGCAGCGTTGCGAAGAAATTGAAATGGCCACACCTCATGAAGCAGAGAGCATTTAATCTTAGTCTTTTAGAGAGAGATTTTGTTTGTTGAGTCGCCATTTTAATTGCCTATTTTGATAGAGGAAGGTGCGCCGAAGCGCACCCTACATTTAGTTTTTAATTTTTAGTTTCCTGTTAGTATACTGAGGAACCCAACCTTGAGCCGTGGTGTAATACTGCAAGGCTTTCAAGTACAGAGACGGAGTGAGATAAAACCAATGTTCGGTATTGGCAGGAACTTTAATGTATTCTTCAGCTTGCAGCATTAATTGTACCTGAGAGCCGTTAGAATACACAAACCCAAAAACGCATTCCCCAGCTAAAATGTGAAGAACTTCTGCATCTGTGTGGGTATGAGTGCGATCGCTTTGAGTCATCAGCGCGTAAATCTGCTGCGAACCTGGATGCAGCACTTTTAAGTCGCACCACCGATATCCGCTGGCGCGCTTGAACTGTTCAAACTCGCTATTAAAGGCTGCGAGAATCTGCTGTTTTTCTGTAACATTGAGAATGTCTTGAACGAGCAGTTCTTGAAACGCCGGATTTTCGTTTGTGGGCAGGGAATCGATCTCAATATTTAAAACTGCCAGTTGACTCGCGATCGCCCGGATCTCCGTATATGTTCTACCGTCTTCTAGTTGCAGAACAGCCATATTACCACCTAATGTGTTGAGCTTTGAGGGAAATTTAGTTTCCATTTTTAAGCTGCTGTTTTAAGCTTTCGTCAAAAACTAAACTCCTGCTTATTTCCAATAATAGCCGATCGCTAAAATCCTATATCTACCTTCACAATCATCAAAGAATTACCAAACATGAGATGATTTGTTGAGTTATTTAAGTTTTATTTCTAATTCTCAGAGTCTGGCTGGGAATGCAGATCCATAGGATGTGGCTATTTTTTAGGGTTCGATGTTTAAACGGGCGATCGGTAAAACAGCGCCTACAGCATGAAAAGACAGAAACACAGGCTCAATCTATAAAATTCCGGTCAGATTAGCTTACAATACAAGACTAAACCTCAAAATTACGGCGCAGCCTAATTGCTGCTACTTTTATGTCTCTACCTATAGTTGCTATTATTGGACGCCCCAATGTAGGCAAATCGACGATCGTCAACCGTTTAGCCAACACCCAAGACGCGATCGTCCACGACGAACCAGGAATCACGCGCGATCGCACTTACAGACCAGCATACTGGGGCGATCGAGAATATCAAGTCGTAGACACCGGCGGGCTAGTATTCGACGACGAAACAGAATTTCTGCCTTTAATTCGCGAACAAGCAATGGCGGCCCTCGCAGAAGCCAGCGCAGCCATTTTCGTAGTAGACGGAAAAACCGGACTCACCGGTGGCGACGAAGCGATCGCATCTTGGCTGCGACTGCAAAAAGTCCCCGTCATTCTCGCCGTCAACAAGTGCGAATCGGAAAATACAGGACTCACCCAAGCAGCAGACTTTTGGCAATTGGGACTAGGAGAACCTTACCCAATTTCAGGCATTCACGGCAACGGCACCGGCGAATTGCTTGACAAATTAATTACTTACCTTCCCACAGAAGTATTACCAGAAGTTGAGGAAATTAAAGTAGCCATTATCGGTCGTCCCAACGTCGGCAAATCGAGTTTGTTAAACGCATTTCTCGGAGAAAATCGCGCCATAGTCAGCCCGATTTCCGGCACAACCCGCGACGCGATCGACACCTTAGTAGAACGCAACGGTCAAACCTACCGGCTCATTGACACGGCAGGCATTCGCAAAAAGAAAAACGTTGAATACGGTGCAGAATTTTTCGGCATCAACCGCGCTTTCAAAGCCATCCGCCGCGCCAACGTTATACTGCTAGTAATTGACGCAATTGACGGGGTTACGGATCAAGACCAAAAATTAGCCGATCGCATCAGCCAAGAAGGTCGCGCTTGCATCATAGTCGTCAACAAATGGGATGCCGTAGAAAAAGACTCCGACACCATCTACGAGTACGAAAGAGAAGTAAGAACCAGACTTTATTTCCTCGACTGGGCAGAAATGATTTTTGTTAGCGCCATGACTGGACAGCGAGTTGAAAAAATCATTGAATTAGTAGACAAAGCCTCCGACGAACACAAGCGCCGCGTCACTACCGCCGTGATTAACGAAGTCATAGAAGAAGCCACAAGCTGGCACTCAGCCCCAGTTACCCGCCAAGGAAAACAAGGCAAAATCTATTACGGTACTCAAGTGCGATCGCAGCCACCGACAATCGCCCTATTTGTCAACGATCCCAAACGCTTCACCGAAAATTACCGCCGCTACATGGAAAGCCAATTCCGCAAACACCTAGGCTTTACCGGTACACCAATGCGACTACTTTGGAGAGGCAAAAAAGTTCGTGCCACAGAAATGAGTACAACAAACAGAGCACTGCGCGTCAAGTAATTTTAGATTTTAGATTTTAGATTGAAGAAAAAAGGCGGTTATATGATATAATCGCTTGCCAATTACAGCAAATTTTTTAATCTAAAATCTAAATATCCGATGAACGAACAAGAGTTTAAACAAAGAACGAAGCAGCTAGCATTAAGAGTGATTAAGTTAGTAAGTTCACTGCCCAAAAATACCGTTTCTGAGGTAATTGGCAAGCAGTTAATTCGTTGAGGAACTTCTGTCGGGGCTAACTATCGAGCAGCTTGTCGCGCTAGGTCAACAGCAGACTTAATTGCCAAACTCAGAATAGTGGAAGAAGAAGCAGATGAATGTCTTTACTGGATGGAGCTGATAGTTGAAGCTAAATTAGTAGAGGTCGCTGATTTGAGGAGTATCATGTCAGAAACGAATGAAATTTTAGCGATGACAGTTGCCTCCATCAAAACTTTAATTGCTAAAAACCCAACAGCAAATCGCAAATAAAAAAATCTCAAATTTCAACAAAAATTGCCAAGTTAAAATCAAAGAATCCCAACCCTCAATCAAAGAATCATAAATTAAACAATCAAACAATCCCCAATCAAACAATCAAACAATCCCCAATCAAACAATCAAACAATCCCCAATCTAAAATCTAAAATCTAAAATCTAAAATATCAAGATGGATTTACTTCGATCGCTCCCTATTGGACTTTATCTAGAACAACCCGTAACCTGGCTTCACCGGCTAGACTCCCGCGTAAAACTAGCCTGGTTGATGACATTTCTGATTGCGCCAATACTCGCCAATCCCATCTGGCGCTTGATGCTAGTAGGAATGTTAATCGTACTGACACTAACTGCAGCAATTCCCTTGCGGGTGTGGAAACAGCAAATGGGAATGCTGCTGCTATTCTGCATTTTAGTATTTTGCCTCAGCGCGATCGCCCCCGACGGACTCCCCTCAGAGCACCAGCCCCGCATCCCCGCCGACGAATTAACCTTTTCCCAACAGCCCGCAACTCTTCCACCCCCGCCCCAACCAAAACCCTGGTACAAACCTTTTAATTTAGGCTCAAACTCTCCAATCCCCACTTCCAAAGCCCAAAGCCCAAATCAACTCCCCCAACCCACAAACTACCGTTACGTTTTATTCAAACAAGGTCCGATTAAAATCACCCGCAAATCCCTAGATTTAGCTATCAACGTCAGCACCCTATTTTTTACAGTAATTTACAGCACCAACCTCTACCTTCTCACCACAGCCAGCGAAGAAATCACCGCCGCGATTGAAAACTTAATGCAGCCTCTGCGCCGCTTGAACTGGCCTGTTACCGAAATAGCCTTAACATTAACTTTATCTTTGCGATTCATTCCCCTAGTATTGGAAGAAATACAAAATTTAGTGCGATCGGTCAGCACTAGAGCCATAAACTGGAAAAAACTAGGATTTCGCCGCGCCGCTCAAGTTTGGTTGATGATAGCCGAGCGGCTGTTAGAAAACTTGCTCCTGCGAGCTGAACAAATAGCCAGCGCCATGAAAGTTCGTGGCTTCACCAGTCCCGATCGACACCGTGTAGAATGGCACCAGTTGCAATTGAAAATCCGAGACTGGATCGCCCTCGGCTGCTTGCTCCTCCTCTGGAGCGCGCGCTTGGTTTGGGGTTGGGACAGTTAAGATTTTAGATTTTAGATTGATTGATTGATTGATTAGATTTGAGATTGAAGAATTGGGAAGGACTGATTCGAGCGGGGTTTGGAGTACGGGCCTAAATTTGAGTAAGTTTTGTCTGGTGCGCGACAGTCCTGCTAAAGTAATGGAGAAAAATATTTAGAGAACCAAGACCTTGAACATCTATCTTGGGACAGATATCGTATATGTTCCGCGCATACAAGCCGCATTAGACCGGTTTGGCGATCGCTTCCTCGAAAAAGTTTACACGCCCGCCGAACAAAGGGATTGTAGGTCACTAAATTCTCAACACAGCAGCATTAAAGGTAAAATGAATCGAGTTTCCTGCAACCAACTAGCAGGGCGCTGGGCAGCAAAAGAAGCCGTTGTCAAAGCTCTAGGGACGGGATGGCGGGGAATACGGTATGCAGATGTGGAAATTCGGCGCTCCGAAAACGGTGCTCCCAACGTGCAACTCCACGGAACCGCAGCAGCACAAGCCTCTGTTTGGGGAAATTGCCAGTGGCAATTGAGCCTCAGCCATGACGGAGACTATTGCACGGCTACGGCTATCGCTCTTTGTATCCCGCCGTCAAACAACGCCGTCGGGCGATAGAGCGAAACTAAAATCTAAAATCTAAATCTTTAATCTAAAATTGATCGATTGTGAGCGTGAATGACTACCGAAACTTACCTGAATCATCCAAACTTTGGCCTCCTCTTCAGGGTATCCCAGGTTGAAGACAGCCAAGAATTATTTACCACCCTATACGCCCAGCGCCTGTTTTTTTTGGTGACAAACGGCCCAGGCGGGCTGAGATTTGAACCAATCAGCCGCTCCGACGCTCGCCTCATGGTCGAAATTCGCCTGCGAACCCTGCGTCGCAGCGGTCAATATCAGGAGTACGACCAATTGCAAACCATTCACCAGCGAACATTTCAATAAAGAAAATCAGTAACTTGGTAATAGGTAACTGTCTTAATTTTCCTTCCCTCCAGTTCCCAGCATTGAGTACCCATGACCATTGCCTCTCGAATTCACAGCATTCGCCAACACTTGCCCGAATCAGTGCGGTTAATTGCCGTTACCAAACAGGTACCGACTGATGCTATCCGCGAAGCATACGACGCCGGTATCCGGGATTTTGGCGAGAGTAAGGTTCAAGAGGCTGCCGAAAAACAAAGCCAACTGCAAGATTTACCGGATATCAACTGGCACTTGATCGGCCACTTGCAAGCCAACAAAGCCACCAAAGCCCTAGATCACTTCCAGTGGATTCATTCTCTAGACAATTTAAAAATTGCTCAGCGACTTTCGCGCTTGGCGGGCCAACAGTCGAGCTCTCCCCAAGTCTGCCTGCAAGTCAAAATGTTGCCCGACCCGGACAAATACGGCTGGAGCGTTCCAGAACTGCTTGCCGACCTTCCAGAACTCAACAAATGTCAGCATATCAAAATTCAAGGTTTGATGACAATTCCTCCGCTGGGATTAGATGACTCGCAAATCCTAGAATTATTTAACAGCACCCGCGAACTTGCACAGAAAATCCAGCAGCAAAACTTGCCCTGCATTCAAATGCAGCAGCTCTCGATGGGGATGTCGGGAGATTATCATTTGGCAATTCAAGCAGGTGCTACTATGGTACGGCTAGGACAAACCTTATTTGGCTCTAGGAGGGGATAAGTAATTGAAATCTTCTGATAAAGACAATTTGGGTTAAATATAGAATAGTCAGCCACCCGCGACTAACGCGCAACGCGAGTATAGTCGGGGCAGCAAAGTCGTGAAGGAGCGTGAATCATGAATATTTTTTCTAAACTGCGAGATTTTGTAGGCATCAACAATGAGCCTGAGTACGATGACGTGTACGACGAAACGGAAGGGGAGCGCTATCAGAACTTCTACCAAGCGCCTGAACCCAACGCCGCTGCCGTAGCAGCAGCCGAAGAAGAACGTCGTCAAAATCGTAGAATGCGAGAGCGGTCAGTAGTAGGATCGACAGGTATGGATGTCGTTGCACCAACCGGCGGAGTAGGGTCAGTAATGAATAACGTGATAGGAATGCCTGGAGCTATGAACGGGATTTCGGAAGTAGTAGTAATGGAGCCGCGCACTTTTGAAGAGATGCCGGCAGCAATTCGAGCTCTTAAGGAACGGAAGTCTGTGGTTTTGAACCTGACGGTGATGGACCCAGACCAAGCGCAAAGAGCTGTGGACTTTGTGGCGGGCGGTACTTATGCCCTTGACGGTCATCAAGAGCGAATTGGCGAAAGTATTTTCTTGTTTACGCCTAGCTGCGTGCAGGTGAGAACTCAGTCTGGTGTGGTTCACGAAGTGCCTCCTGCTCAAGGACGCCCTCGTCCTGCTGCTCCTGCACCGACAGTCTGGCCGGCAGAACAAGCTCCCATCGCTCAGTAGTTAGTAGTTAGTAGTCAGTTGACAGTGGTGAGCAGTCAGTAGTCAGTAGTCAGTAGTTAGTAATCAGTAGTCAATAGTTAACAACTAATAACTGTGGAATAAACACTGCGGATTAATAACATTAGCTAACAACTAAGTAACCAATGACAACTGACAACTGACAACTGACAACTGATAACTCAAAAGTGACAAGTGACTAATGACTAATGACTAACATAAAATTTGGTACGATCGGCGGCGGGGTAATGGGAGAAGCTCTTTTATCCCGCTTAATTGCACAAAAAGTTTATTTGCCTTCAGAAATATTGGTGAGCGAGCCAGGGGTAAAGCGCCGCGAGTTTTTGACTAACAAATACGGGATTGGAACAACAGCCAGCAATCTAGAAGTTGCTGCAGCTACAGAAGTGCTGTTTTTGGCGATTAAACCGCAAGTTTTTGATACGGTAGCTTTGGAATTGGCCGTGGCAGGCGATCGCAAACAGGGAAATAATGGAGAAACGGCTAATTCCCAGCCAGAAGCACTGGTAGTGTCGATTTTGGCAGGAGTGCCACTGAGCAAGCTAGAACCAGCTTTTCCCGGGCGGGGAGTGCTGCGGGTGATGCCGAATACTCCGGCGACGGTGGGGGCGGGAATGAGCGCGATCGCTCCGGGAAAACTCGTGCAACCGGCTGATTTAGAATTAGTAAAGCGCATCTTTCAGGCCGTAGGAGAAGTGGTAGAAGTACCTGAGAGTATGCTCGATGCGGTGACTGGGCTTTCGGGTTCCGGGCCTGGTTATGTAGCAATTTTGATAGAGGCCTTGACAGATGGGGGGGTTTGTGCTGGTTTGCCACGGGCGATCGCCTCTCAATTAGCTTTGCAAACAGTATTCGGTACAGCGAAACTGTTGCAAGAAACAGGAATGCACCCTGCAGAATTGAAAGATCGAGTTACGAGTCCCGGTGGCACAACTATTGCCGGAATTGCTAAATTAGAGAGTAACGGCTTTCGTTCGGCACTGATCGAAGCAGTGAAAGCAGCTTCTTTGCGTTCTCAAGAATTAGGGAAATAAGTCAGGAATGACGCACAGAAACAATCAAAAATGAGTTCAATCGCATTTTAAACCTGCCGCTTTTGCTGTCGGATACTTGACGGGAACAAAAGCTACACCGAATTGTTCTTTTCGACACTTGACAATATGCACCAATTCGCTGGGGGGATTTTTGCGATCGCCATTCTTTCCAAACTGAATAGTTCCTGTTCCTCCTTCCACAATAAAATTCGCAAGAGAAAGCGTTTTTTGCATTCCTTCGCGGCTGGGCTGCTGCTGCATTTCCATTGCCTTAATCAGTGCAATAGTTGCATCGTAAGCTAAGGCGGTATCGGTATTTACCGTTCCTCCCCACAACTTTTTAGCCTGTTGAGGAAATTTTTTATTAACACTGCTTAAGGGATGCCAGGGGACAGACACGATTAGTTTTTCAAAAGATTTTAACTGGGATACGGCTTCCAAAGTTCTCCACTTGTAGAGTACCCAAATTCCGGCTATCCAATTGCGATCGCGGTTGGCTTTAACCATTGCGATAGCGTTATTTAATGAATTAGTAATTTGACCGTCTGGAGATAACACGATCGCAGTTTCCCCTGTGCGCTGGATTTGATTTAAAGCTGTTTGGGCGTTGAATTCATTTTTGGATAAATCAAAGTCGCGAATTCTGACTATTTTTGCTTTTTTGTCATCTTGAAACTGCCGTTTGAAAGCTTGTGTAAAATAAGAACCAGACGAACTGCCGGGATTGTATAAAACTGTCGCTTGATTTTTGCCTACCGATCGCAGATACTTTGCTAAACTTTGAGCAGCAAACCGACTCGAATAGGATGTGCGAAAGAAAATTTTTCGATGCTTTTCTGTCAGTTCTTCCGTTGTGCTTCCCGGAGAAATCAAAACCAGGTTATTTTGGTCATAAATATCTACTGCTGATAGGGTAATTTCGCTGGCATAGTGACCTACCACTCCTAAAATATCCGGCTGTTTAACCAGTGCATTTGCTGTTTTAATGGCCTCTGTTTTGAGATTCGCATCGTCAGCAATGATGACTCTCAGGCCTTTTTCGTTAATAGCTTTGGCGTCGAGAAAGCTTTGACCGGGAAAGCTGTTATTCCTCTCATTAGCAGCGCTTAATCCTAAATTAACTTGTGTTTGGGCTTGGGCCACGCCGCGCAAAATTTCTTTTGCCGAATCTGCATTAATTATAGAACCATCCTGAGTTCTCAGGATGGGAACCGCAACAGCAATTGTGTAATAATCAGCATTTTTAGCCTTCAGCAAAGCATTGTTCATGTAAATTAAAGTTTCGGGATCGATGCTGTCTTCTTCGTTCCAGGATTTTTTGAATAAATCAAAAGCAGATTGATAATTAGATTGGGCAAATTCCTCAACTCCCTTTTGCTTTAACCGAGGTGAAGAAGTTTTTACTAGGATTTCTTCGCCGCAACTCACAGCATCTCCTTGGATTAAAGGACAAGTTTTAGGTGTAATTGTGCGTAAAAAAATAGGGGCTGCCAGTCCCGCTGTCATTCCCGCAACTGCCAATGGCAACAAGCCAAAGATCGATCGAGAAAACAGCCTGCGTTTCGGTGGTGGTGAATGCAATCCTGTTAGCGCTCGCAAATCCTGTAACACTTCAGCAGCGGATTGATAGCGGTCGTTAAAGTGGTAGCGCACCATCTTATTTAAAACTTTTTTTAGCTTGTCGCTAATTTGTACCATCGGGCGATCGTCAGTGGAGTAATGCCAGACGAGTTCGCCAGTTTTTTGATGGTTGAAAAAATCTGCAATATCTAAACCTGCGATCGCTTGAATCCCGATGATTCCCACAGCATAGATATCGCTGTTAAATCTTGGCTGATTTTTCCACTGTTCCGCCGGCATATAACCCTCAGTACCGATGACGCGAGTTTGAGTTATTTGACCGCCCTGAATCGCCAAATTGCTAATACCTTTGACTGCCCCAAAGTCAATCACGGCAATTTTGCCGGAGCGGTTGCACCGGATTAAGTTTGACGGTTTAATATCGCGGTGAATAATATGTTTTTTGTGGACGCAATCTAAAACTTCTAAAATATCCTGCAATAAATCAATAACTTCTGATTCCCTAAACTGCCTGCCTGAACCGATCTCGTTGTTCAGCGGATTTCCTGCAATATATTCTTGAATTAAGTAAAATCTTCCCTGTTCTTGAAAGTGCTCGATTAACCTGGGAATGCGCGAGCACTGTTCCAGAGATATCAGGGATTCAGCTTCTGTTTCAAATTGCACCTGTGCCCTGTGCAAAACATCGGGATCTTTCGATGGAGGAGGCCCAATTTCCTTGACGACGCACAGGGGATTTTCGGGGTGGCCTAAAGCGTCGTTAGCCGTATAGGTTCTGGCAAATCCTCCCTCACCTAATTGACCGATAATTTGGTAGCGATCGCGCAGAATATCCCCTGGATTCAGACACATAAATTGTTTTATTTTCTCGACTCGCTGCACCCCTTGGTGTTGATTTTACCACAAATATGACTTTTATGAACTCAAAGTTATGACTTTTATGAACTCAAAGCTATGAATTTATGAATTGACTTTGAGAACTGCTTATTTAATCATCTTGACATCTGAGATTTTACGCGGAAATTTTTTATGGCTTTAAAACCCGATCCGTCAGAACAGCAGCGATTAATTGGCGACAATACATCCGAAGTCGTTACTTTGTCGATGGCAGATGCAACTAATTTTCCTTTGGGAGGTTGGATGCTAGGAGGTGACGATCTAGTCACCGGCTCAACAGCTAATGATTTGATATCGGGCAATGAAGGGGAAGATATTATCAGCGGGGAGTTGGGCAACGATTCTTTATTTGGGGGAAAAGGAATAGATCTACTTGAAGGAAATGAGGGAAATGACTCTCTCAGCGGCGGTCAAGATGCAGATTTGCTTACGGGTGATGCGGGAAACGATATTCTCTTGGGCGGTAGAGGCAATGATTTCTTAGCCAGCGGTAACGGAAATGACACTCTGGTGGGAGGTTTGGGTCGCGACTTTTTAGCCGCCTTGAATGAAAATAATTCAATCAAAATCGGGGGCAGCAACTTGTACGTCCTCCAAGCAGAACCCGGAGTTACAGATGTCAATAATGCCGATGCTATTGCCGGTTTCAGAGTAGGTGGCGATCGAATTGGATTGGCAGGCGGTTTGACTGCTAGCGATGTAGACTTGCAATACGTGACAAACGTGACACTCTTATTGGGGTTTGATGCACCAGAAAGTTTCAATCAAGTTTTCGCGCCAGGTGCATTCGATCCTCAACCGATACAGAGTCAAGGCACTCTAATTAAAGTTAGGAATTCCGGCGACATAGTAGGCTTTGTGGCAAATGTAAGTGTGGCTGAGATTCAAGGGAGTATTATCTCTGCTCGGGGATTCTAAGCTGTAGAATGCGCTGCAAAGCCTCCTGCAAAAGCTTAAATCGAAGATTGGACAGAGAAATGGTAATCTGCAACCAGCGGTACAACAATACTACCGATCAATCGCTAGCTGCTGTTTCCAATTTCTCTCCAATCCTCGGTTCCGTACCATTCAACAGACGCTGAATATTGCTCCGGTGCCGCACAATTACAAATACGCCGCCAGCCAGTCCAAACAATACATAAGCCAGCGGCTGATGTAAAACAAACATCAATCCAGCCACGCTAATTGCCCCGATAATCGAACTTAAAGAAACAATTCGCGATACCGCAAATACTATCCCGAAAATTCCGAAAGTTCCCAAACCAACAGGCCAGTACAAACCCAGCAAAACTCCCAAACTCGTAGCAACAGATTTACCGCCTGTAAACCCCAGCCAGATTGATTTGCTGTGGCCCAAAACAGCAGAGAAACCCGCCAAAGTTGCCATCCAAGGGAGGACAGTTGCAGTATTTTCTAAACCGGCTGCGGTTGCTAGCTGGCTGGTAAAAGTGAGAGAGTAAATATAGCGGATTAGGACGATCGCACTTACCCCCTTCAACACATCAACCAGCAACACCCCCAACCCCGGCCACTTCCCCAAAGTCCTCAGTACGTTAGTCGCACCCGTCGAACCCGAACCAACCTGTCGAATATCAATTCCCAGCATCCATTTCCCCAAGGCGTACCCCGTCGGAATCGAACCCAGCAGATAAGCTGCTATTAGCAGTGCGCCATTTAAAATTATCCAGCTAGTCATTTTTTACTTTGAGATTTTGTGTACTTTTAAAATTTGCCACCTTTCCCCTAGCATAATTGCTAATTGCTAATTACTAATTAGCAAGCAATTAGCAATTAGCAATTAGCCAATCAAAAATCCTTAGCAGCCATTAAAGTTTGCGGATCGGCAGCAAATGCCAGCCATAACGGAAATTGCAGGATTGACAAACTAATTAAATCCTCAGTTTCATCAATGACAATTAGTGGCAATTTGCCATCTTTCACCAGTCGATCGGCTTTTTGAGCCAAAGCCTCCGCAGACTCAAACATAATAATCCCCCGTTCTGGGCCAAAATCGCTGCGAGTAATGCCCAAACAGTCCTGCAAACCCCGCCGCCACTCTCCCAAACGTTCGGGACTGTTGGCGAGTACCAAAGTCCGCACCCGTCCGCCGTATACACTTCTGAGTACAGAAATAATAGTCGAAGTAATCAAGATATTTTGCAAGCGCGAACCCATAGTCCGCAAAGCACCCCTTCCTCCTTGGGTGAAAAACCAGTTAGAAACTCGTTCCGCGTGGATGGGTTCAAAAGTGCGGCGAAGTTGCCAAGGCGGGCCGTAGTAGTCCGGGAGAGTGCGGTATTGATCGAGGGTGCGGCGAATTTGTTTGGCTTGTTCTTGAAATCCCTGTTCGGCAAATTTGGGATTTACTGGTGCTGAGGATTGAGACTCCTCAGCAGGAATTTGCTTGGGTGTCTCTTGCACTGGTGGCGTCAAATCTAAGAGTTCGGCGGTGGCGGCCAAATCCTGCAAACTGCCTACTAGATAATCTTTAAAACCCTGGACTCGAATGGCCAAATCTTGGGAAACGCCGGCAAAAGTTGTGCGCATTTCCTTTTGAATTCGATCGCGCCGGCGTTCGAGTTTTTCTACTTCGATTTGTAGCGCTTGTTTGCGCTGATCTAATTGAATCAAGCCGTCTTGTACCAAACGCCCGATCGATGCTTGAGCCTGGCCCAACGCTTCTATAGCATTGGCTTTGTCGGCTTCCAAGGCTGCAATTTTTTCAGTCAAATTTTGTTCTTGCTGCTGCAATTCTTTCACTCTCTCTGCCAACTGTTCGGTAACATTTTCTGATAAGCGCGTTACCGTGTCTGCGGTTGCTGCTGGCGGGGAGTCGCTGGGAGGATCGATTTGAGCGATCGGATTTTCTGATTCGCGATCGTCGGTGTTGGGTGGAATTTGGGCGAGTGCGCCTGCTTCGTCCACGAATTGGGCGATTTCGGCATCTTCCTCGCCCAGCGGCAGGTCTGTTTCGCCCGGGAGTTGGGCGGCGGACTCCTGAAGCTCGATCGACAAATCCAGTGAATGAGATGGAAGTTGGTACTCCGTCTCATTCACGGGTAAATCGACTTCGCCGTCACCGCTTGGGGCGGCTGGTTGTGATTGCGGTTCTTGGGTTGGAGATTCGTCTGAATTCATGGGAAATTTTGTTCGGCGTGGGCATGGAAAAGTTAAAAATTTAAAATTAACAACTTTTTTAGTCTTGACGGGGACAGCGCTGTTCTAAGCAGGTCTGTAGCATTTTACGATCGAACAGAACCGGCAGAAAGTGAATGCTGTTAATTTCTTTGAAATAAAACAAAATCGGCACAGCGGGCCAAAATATCCGCCAATTTTGCCATTCTCGGTAAGGAAAGCGGCGGATTAAGTTGGACTTTCGATAAATGTCCAAATCTGTTGGGGTAAATTGCAGCCGGAGGGTGGCGGCTTGGTACATCAGAAACAATCCGAACACAGAAAGCGGCAAACTCACCCACTTCTGAACAAACAGCAGCGGTACGGCCGCCAGTACCAAGACTAGGGGAATCGCATAACTCGGAGCGAGTTCGATCGTACTTGTCGGCGCAGTCGAAGAGGCAGTGGTATTCACGGGTTTAAATCAAGGGTAGTAAACGAATGTTGCCGATTATTCATATTTTATATGTTTCCTAGCTTACAAGCCTTTGAGTACGCTAGAGCCCGTCCCCTGAAACATCAGCCAAGTCAGGAAAAAGTTCACAATAAAAATAGCCAGTAAAGCCGTCACTACCGCCGTAGTAGTCGATTGACCGACGCCTTTTGCCCCGCCGGTGGTGGTCAAACCCCAGCTAGTGCCGATTACAGCAATCAAGCCACCGAATACAAAAGCCTTAATTGCCGCGCTGCAAATATCCCACAGACTCAGGAAATTGCGGACTGATTCTAAAAACACGCTTTGAGAGATGCCGTACATTGTCGTAGCAATCAGCAGTCCGCCGACGATGCCGGTGACGAGACACATGATGGTTAAAATAGGCAGCATCAAGCAGCAAGCAAGGACGCGGGGAATTACTAAATAGTCGATCGGGTCTGTTCTGAGCATCAGCAGGGCATCTATCTGTTCTGTTACCTGCATCGTGCCGATTTCCGCTGCAAAAGCCGAACCTACTCGTCCCGTCACGATGACGGCTGTTAAGACGGGGCCGAGTTCGCGAGTCAAAGACAAAGCCAAAACGCCACCGACGACATTGCCGGCACCGAGGTTAATAAACTCCCTCGCTACCTGAATAGTAAATACCATGCCGACAAAACCCGCAGTCAGCAAAGCAATCAGCAGAGATTCCGGGCCGACTGCTGCCATTTGGTCGAGGGTGTTACGGCGGTGAATTTTGCCCTTCAGCAAGTGCAGCATGACTTGGCCGCCCAATAAAATTGCTGCCAGCAACCGCTGACTCCACAAACTGAGGCTCGATGGTGTAGTTGTGCTCAAGGGATTTCGAGTGTAGAACAACTGCCAAAAATGAAATCTATCTACAAATCTTAAACAACTTTCTTCTCTAAGATTTAAGATTTTTGACATAATTGGCCGCTGAGGGCGATCGCTGCCTATCGTAGAAAAGGACAAGTTTTGTTTGCTTGTACCTTTCGGCAGTTTAGCTGAATTTACTGACTCTTATGAGCATTTTTCCCAATTTTCTTCGCTCTCTACTGCTGACCAGCCTGTTGAGCTTTGTCGCCCCCTTATTGTTAATCGGTGCGGGATTGACTAGCTTTTCGCTGATCGGCTTCGTCCCTGCTCTCCAAGGAGTTGGTCGTTCTGGAGAAGACCTGATTTTGCAGTTCTTAGCTACTTTCGGCAGCGGCTGTCCCCTCCAGGGTTTTTTAGTGATCGGCCTAACTTTTGGTTTGGTGGGTGCTTTGTTTGATACCTACGCTTCTTATCAGCATTCGCGGTGGAGTTAATCGAATCTTCGATTTTAGATTCTTAGATGGGAATTCCTGCCTCGAATCTAAAATCTAAAATTGCTGGGTTCGGGTTGGCTCGGATACCCGCACCGGGGATGATTTTACAATACCGATCGCGAATGTTCGGAAATGCGATCGCCCTTTTTGCGGAAAACCGACTCCCCCTATTTCAGGAGCTGGAATATATTAAATACAGGTTGAGTCAAGTGTTTCTCAACCATCAAAACTTCAGATAGTCGAGGTATTAGTTATGGCACTTATTCGTTGGGAACCTTTGCGGGAAATGGACTCCTTGCAACGAGAAATGAATCGGTTGTTTGATAGCTTGTCACCGGCAACAGATCGCGCATCTAACGGTGTTGCTTTTCTACCCGCCGCCGAACTCGATGAAACTCCCGAAGCCATCCACCTTAAGTTAGAAGTTCCGGGCATGGAAGCTAAGGATTTGGACGTACAAGTAACCGCAGAAGCTGTTGCTATTAGCGGCGAACGCCGTCAAGAAACTAAGAGTGAAGATAAAGGAATGACTCGCTCTGAGTTCCGTTACGGTTCGTTCCGCCGCGTGATTCCCCTACCCGCACGGGTTCAAAATGACAGCGTAGAAGCTGAGTACAAAAATGGAGTTTTGCACCTGAATTTGCCTAAAGCGGAAGCAGAAAAGAACCGCGTCGTGAAAGTTCAAATTGGCGGCTAATAATTGTTTCCTACTTTAGTTAGTTTTAGTTAATTAGTAGGGGGTCCAAGGCCCCCCTATTTGTTTTGGAAATTGATTATTGGTCATTGGGAATTGATAATTGGGCCTTGCGAGTTTGAGGAATGATTCTTCCTTCTTCCTTCCATCCGTTACATCCTCAGAAAGCGAATCCGTTGGCGAACTTCCTTGTTCCGATTCTTCAACCGTGCTAAACTCCAATAAGCAATGGTTGGTGAGGAGACTTGCGTGCCGAGTCAGGGAGTGGGAGAAAATGGAATTGCATCTGAGTTTGGAGACTTAACCGGGATGACTCGCCAAGAAGTCGATGATTTTTTGCGCGGATTGGGTGCAGAAATCAGAACTACTAGAGAGGGTTATGTTGCATATAAATTTTTTGATGAGTCAACAGTAATGATCCGTCCTAACGGTGAAGTTATTAGAACGCCTGCACCGAAATATGGATCAGATGGAAGAAATATCAACAAAGGTTTGCGTCTCCATAGAAATGGTCATTTATTGCAGACGCGAGACAAATTGGGTAATTTAATTCCAGGTACTCACAATACGGGAAAAAATTAAATGAGTGATTGGAAGGATGACTATAAATTGCTTGGATTGGGTGGTTTTACATCTTTAATCACAAATGTCAAAGTATCTTTATGTGGAAACGAAGTATTAATTGAATGCGTCTACAATCCAGAATAAAGATTGCCTTATATCCTGGCATTCAAAGGCTGTCGCGATATCAGTTGGACTCTACACGATGAAGAGGCTGTTGGCGAACTGGAAGCTGAATTCTTCGGAATTTCATTGGGCGAGCCGGAACACCGCAAGCCGGCGGTGATTACTACAGACATTTTTGAAATTTCAATTTTGTACGGCAGTTTTAGCATTCAAAAGGGAGAAAACCTAAATGCTGAAGTGGCAGATTCAGAAACAGAGGATTGGGGTATCACAATTGCCAGCAGCAGTATTGTAGAAATTGTCAACCCCCACGCGGTTAAATTGCCAAGCCGTTAGTAATATTATGTCGTGTAAAATAACTATTACAGTCATGGACGCACTCCGACTCCTCGAAACTGGGTTTTTTACCTAATCTGCGGGTTTTAACGAAGTATTTTCGTAAAATACCCGGTTTCTGGCCCCCCATGGGTAAGTCCTATATTATTAGGTTTGTAGTGAGGAGTGAAGTCCTTATCAAAAATGTGAGGATTGAAGTCCTGATTACAAAATAATTACCAATTTTTCAAAAAAGACAGTAGGTATTGTTGTCCGCCTCAGTTTACGATACTTAATAGAACTTTTTTCCCAGATGAGGTAAAACACAATGCCTGATATTGTTGATATTGCCGTAGGTGCGGGTTCGTTCCAAACCCTGGTAACGGCGGTGCAAGTAGCTAATTTAGTAGACGCGCTCAAAAGTCCGGGCCCTTTTACTGTCTTTGCACCCAATGACGATGCTTTTGCGAAATTGCCACCGGGAACTATCACAACCCTAGTGCAGAACGTTCCCCAACTGACTAGGATTTTGATGTTTCATGTCGTCTCCGGTAAGTTTATGAAAGCTGATTTGGCAAAACTCGGCTTTGTTACTTCCTTGGAAGGTTCGCCGATTAAAATTGATTGTTCTGACGGTTTTGAGGTGAAAAATGCTACAGTTGTCGCTGCGGATATCGAAGCTGATAACGGTGTGATCCATGTGATCGATAACGTAATTTTAATGGGATAATTTCGCCGTTTAATCTCGCTGCGGGAGCCAAGCAGGTGCTTTGCGGTGCCGCTTTGCTCCCGATCGCGCCCTTGTTTTTTATCGGTTGAAGGTAATTTCAATATAAAAAAGTTGTCTTTTCGGCGGATGTATTTTAAGATGATTGTTTGAAAAAGTTTAAAAATCAATAATTATAATATAAGCAAACCAGTTTGGTGAGCACTATGCAAATCCTAGCCGCCAGCCTCAAAGCACAAGTCCGCCAGCGTACCTTGGAACTGCAAGTTCTCAACGAACTTACTGCAAAAGTTCAAGCCGCTCTCAGTGTTGAGGAAATTTGGTCTGCGTGTCTAGCACATCTCGATCGCCTGATTCCCACAGAGGCGATCGCCATTTTGACGCTACCGGACGATCGAATATACCTGGAACACTTACAGCCGTTAAGTGCTAGCGCCAAAGCCGAAATAGAAGGGCGCTTGCAAGCTGCTCGCAGTGAATGGCTTGCTGGCAATCGGGACTGGGCGCACAACATCGCTCCGCCACCAATTACTCAGTTTCAGTCTGTCTTGATGGCATCAGCTAACTCGGATGAAACTGAAGAATTGTTGGGAGTATTTTTCATCGGTGCAGAGCGGGAAAACGCTTTTAATTTGGAACATCTTTGTTTGCTCCACACGGTCGCTCAAATTTGTGCAAAACAGTTAATAACTTTAGCACGTAAAACGAGCAGTGTCAAGGATAAAATTCAAAATAATTTTGCTCTGGATTCGGAAAGTCAAGAACTATTGTTGCAGGCTGTAATGGACGATGCCCCGGACGGAGTTTTTGCGAAAAATAGAAACTTTAGATACATTTTTGTAAATAAAAGTTTTGCTGAATATGTGGGGAAAAATGTTGAGGAAATTATCGGCAAAGATGATATTCAATTAGGGTTTTCAGCGGAATTAGTATTTGGCGATCGCAACCGCCAAATTAAGGGCATCCGCGAGGAAGATCGAGCTGTGCTGGCTGGGGAGAGGATTCGCAATCCCTACCAGGCGATCGTCTTTGAAAGTGGCAAACAGCACGTCTTTGATACGCAAAAAGTGCCGCTGTGCGATGCAGAGGGTAATATATTTGGGGTTTTGGGTTTTTCTAGAGAGATTGGTCAATTGCAGGTCACAGATGAAGCGAGAAATCAAAGCCAAGCCAAACTGCAAAAAATTACTGCTAGCGTACCCGGTACGGTATATCAAATTGACTTGCATCCAGACGGCTCGATGGCATTCTCGTTTGTTAGTGCAGGCTGCCGGGAATTGTATGAAATAGAACCAGAGGTGGCTCAGCAGGATTTTAATGTAATTGTTGACATGATTCATCCCGAAGATCGAGATGATTTTCTCAACTCGGTGACGCTTTCTGCTGAAAATTTGCAGCCTTGGCGGTGGGAAGGAAGAATTGTCACTCCGTCAGGAAAACTTAAATGGGTGCAAGGAGCTTCCCAGCCAGAATTGCAAGCATCGGGGAAGATAGTTTACTACGGCTTGTTCACGGATATTAGCGCCCGGAAACAAGCTGAACGGAAGCTGCAACTTTATCAACAAATATTTTTGAAATCCAACGATGCGATCGCGATCTTAGACCCCCAAGGCTATTACTTAGAAACAAATCAAGCTCACACGGCTTTGCTGGGTTACAGTTCGTCCAAATTGTGGGGAAAAACCCCTGCAAATCAGATGGGAGAACAGGTATTTGCGTCGGTAATGCAAAGCTTGGCAGAAACAGGGAGTTACCGCGGCGAAATGACCTGTATTAAGGCTGTGCAAGCAGGAATAGTTGAGGTGGAGCTTTCCGCTTTTGCGGTTCTAAATGATGCTGGGGATGTAGTTTGTTACGTAAGCGTCAAAAGAGACATCACCGAACGCAAGCGAGCTGAAGAAAAACTAAAACTTTACCGAGAAATATTTTTAAACTCCAACGATGCGATCGTCATTATCGATGCTGACGGGTTTTTCCTCGAACAAAATCTTGCTCACCAAACGCTTCTAGAATACACAGACGCGGAATTAGAAGCAGAAGCTTCGCCACTGGTTGCGGGGGAGTGTTTTTCGGCAATTGCCCAAAGTTTAGCGAAAACAGGAAGTTTTCGGGGCGAAATTACTAACTGCACTAAAAAAGGCCAGACGCTGGCGATCGACGTTGCGGCATACTCTGTGATTAACAACGCCAATGATGTAATTTGTCACGTCTGCGTCAAGCGCGACATTACCGAACGCAAAAAAGGAGAAGAAGAACGGCAAAAATTTGTGTCGCTGATTGAAAACAGCAGCGATTTTATCGGTATGGCTACCCTGAAAGGCAAAACACTGTTTGTCAACGAAGCCGGACGAAAACTGGTGGGTGTAGAGAATCTTTCGGCAGTGCTTTATACGGAGATATGGCATTATATTGGGCCCTATTTTCAACATAAATTCGGTCAAGAAATTTTACCAACAATTATCAGTCACGGCCAGTGGCAAGGCGAAGGTCAAATGCAGCACTTGGGCAACGGACAACCAATTGATGTTGTGATGAATGCTTTTCTGGTCAAGCACCCTCAAACCACCGAACCCCTGTGCTTTGCTGCGGTAATTCGCGATGTCACCGAACGCAAGAAAGCTGAGAGAATGCTACGGGAACAAGCAGAACAAGAACGCTTGGTTTCGGCGATCGCCCAGCGAGTCCGGCAGTCTCTCAACCTCACTCAAACTCTGAGTACAGCAGTACAAGAAGTGCGGCATTTGCTGGCAACTGACCGCACGATAATTTATCATTTTGATTCCGAGGAAACAGCGGTTGTTCTTGTGGAATCAGTAGGGGATGATTGGATGCCCCTGCGGGGCAGAAAAGTTCAAAGAACATCCTTTGGGGAAAGCTATGTATGGCTGTACAGTGCAGGAACAATTCAAGCAATGGCAGATATTGATACGGCCAATTTGAGCGAGGAACACCGAGATTTACTTGCTAGTTTGCAGGTAAGGGCTAATTTAGTTGTACCAATTTTTATAGGCGATGAAAGTCAGGAGTTGGCAACAGAATATTCGCCCGAAACTCGAATTGAACCGCCGGGAAGGAGTTTGGAAACGAGTAAAAATCGGTTGTGGGGGTTGCTGATTGCCCATCAGTGCAGTGCTCCGCGTGTTTGGACTGATTCTGAGATGGATTTGCTGGGAAGGTTGAGCGTGCAGTTGGCGATCGCCATTCAGCAATCTACTCTTTTTGAACAAGCGCAGCAGGCCCGAGAAGCAGCCCTAGAAGCGTCTCGAATGAAGTCGTTATTTTTAGCAAATATGAGTCACGAAATCCGTACTCCGATGAATGGAGTGATGGGGATGACGGATTTGCTGCTGAAAACGAATCTTACTCCCGAACAGCTTGACTTTGTACAGACGCTGAAACTCAGCGGTCAAAATTTACTCTCGATCATTAACGATATTCTCGATCTCTCCAAACTGGAAGCTGGAGAAATGCGCTTAGAAATACTAGAATTTAACCTGAGTATCTGTATGAATGAAGTGCTGGATTTGTTGGCAACTCCCGCACAAGAAAAAGGTATAGAAGTGGTGGCACTCATTGACAGCGACGTGCCGCTGCAAATTAAAGGCGATGCAGCACGGTTGCGGCAAATACTCACTAATTTGATCAACAATGCTATTAAGTTTACAGAAGCAGGAGAAGTGGTAATTGAGGTTGCTAATGCTAGAAATCCTGGGTTATTGGCAGCCAGCGATACTCAGCAAATTTTAGAGAATATAGAACCGTTACAAATAGAAAATAATGACTCGATGCTCCTGCTGTTTAAAGTGACAGATACAGGAATTGGGATTGCTCCAGAAAACAAAAAAAAGCTGTTTCAATCTTTTACTCAAGTTGATGCCTCTACAACAAGAAAATATGGTGGCACAGGTTTGGGGCTGGCTATTTCTAAGGAGTTGGTGGAGTTAATGGGTGGGCAAATCGGTGTAGAAAGTACGCCGGGCAAAGGCTCGACTTTTTGGTTTACTGTGCCGACAGTTAAGGAAAATTTAACTGCTGTAGGGACAGCGTGCGAAGTGAATTTGGAAACGGTGCTGGCGGGGCGAAAAATGTTAATTGCTAGCGACAAGGCGACAGTGCGAAAAGTGTTAGTGAGAATGGCTGTTGTGTGGGGAATGGAGGTTGAGGAGGTTGAGAACGGTTGGATGACGATCGCATCTCTGTACAAAGCTGTCAGCGTTAATTCCCCTTACGATATTGTTTTGGTTGATATTCAGTTGCCGGAAATGGTGGCGGGAAGTCTCGAACGCTTGAGGATTTCTGAGCCTGCAATGCAGCAGACAAAGTGGGTGGTGCTGACTTCAATGACTCAGGTTGCAGAGGCGAAACGCTTGGTTGATAGCGGTTTTAGCGGGTATTTAACTAAACCTGTGAAAGCTCACCGACTATTTGATTGCTTGGCGAACGCGATCGCCCCGATGACGCTGATTGATGAGCCGCGAGCAAATCCAACGTCCAATCGAGCTTCAGCTATTGACAACCGGGACTTAGCAAGTTTAAAGATTTTGTTAGTTGAAGATACTCCAATCAATCAAAAAGTTGGTCTCAATCAACTCAGAGTTTTGGGATGCGCGGCGGATGTGGCCAATAATGGTGCAGAGGCACTATCTATGGTTGCTCTGAAAAAGTATGACATTGTGTTGATGGACTGTCAGATGCCGATTTTGGACGGTTACGAAGCAACGCTGCAATTGCGCCGCCTAGAAGCGGCAGATGTTGCTGCTGGAAAAATGCAGCCGCATCAAAAGACGGTGGTGATTGCAATGACTGCGAATGCTTTGAAGGGCGATCGCGAAAAGTGTCTGGCCGCGGGCATGGACGATTATATTAGCAAACCTATTGCGATTGACAAGTTAAAATCGGTACTAGAAAATTGGTCCGCCAAGCTAAAAATTGAAACTCCCAAGTTTAAGGGCGAGGAACTTCAAAATTCTGAGCCAGATATCGAATCGGTAGTCGATATGGCACGTCTGCACGAAATTTCTGGCGCTGATTTAGAGTTTGAGCGGGAAATATTGCAAACTTTTGTCGTGGATACTGCTAGTTATTTAGAAGCTGCTAAGGAGGCGATTGCTTCGGGAGATATGGAGACACTGGCCCGCCACGCTCATCAAATTAAAGGTGTCAGCGCTACGGCGGCGGTGCGGTTAATGCCCGATATGGCAGATCGGCTTCAAAGTCGGGCCGAATCAAATGATTTGGAGGGGGCTACAAAAATCATCGCTGAATTAAAAATAATTCTGGCGGGGGTTGAAAAGTTGGTGGCTCGTGAGTAATCAATTTTGTTTTGAACCGGGCTCTCCAGTCGGATCCCCGACAGCTCTTGGCAGCCCCCGCGAGCGAGCGCGTGTAAAGATTTTTAATTTTTTATCAAGATATTTATCTCAATGTGAAGGAATTGGGAACTCTTATAACATCTTGTGTGTTGTAACTTATGACACTACTGTATTAAGTTATTGTGGTCAAATATAAAATAATCATTAAGCCGATAGCTTTGAGGCTACTTTTCGTCTATCGGCTTGAGACACCAAGACTAGCTTTTCGCTAGGCCCGCCCATTAAGTGCGTATTTACGCTCAACGAGGTTTTATGACTCCAGTCATGTTACGCCAACTCTGGTCATTAATTGAGACCACCCAAGCTACTTTGTTAGTCAATTTGGATGATGCGACCTTGGTACAGTGGCTGCTAAAGCAGTTAAAGACGAACTCTGCGCTTAATGGCAAAGAAGCAGATGTGTTGGACGAATACATCCAGTCTCGGCTTTCCCTAATCCGCGATTTAGCTGAGCAGCGGCTAGCACCAGAGCTACTGTGAGCCAATTCAATCAAAATCGTATAAATGTTCCAGGGAAGGGCGATGAGCCCTCGCGCTGGGCAGAAATAGCAGAAAAGAAACCGGGTTTCAAGGATAAATCTTAGGTTTGACGACCAGACCTCCAGCCGGAAACCGGGTTTCCAACTCTGGGCTGCCAGTTTGCTCAAAAAAACAGGCGGGTAGTCGGTGCAGTGGCCGCAGTGCAGCAGCGGATGCAGAATGGCTAATTTGAAGCCGGAGGCAGTTGTAGTTCGCAGATCATCGCCACAGTTCTCGACAGCTACAAGGTAGGATTGTCAGGAAAGCGTTCTACTAAAATCTATGCGTAAATGGGGATTTCTGCTACTAGCAAGCGTGTTATTTGTGGCACCGTTGGCATCTTGTAGGGATCGATCGGCACAAATCGGACAAACAACAGCAACAACTACTGCAGGTGGCAACTCGCAACAAGGTTCCAGCCGGATAGATACAATTGTCAGCCGCGGCAAACTGATTTGTGGCGTCAGTGGCGAACTGCCGGGTTTTAGCTTTGTAGACGAAAAGGGCAAATATTCGGGACTGGATGTCGATGTGTGCAGGGCGGTAGCGGCGGCAATATTTGACGATCCCGAAAAAGTCGAGTACCGAAAACTCAACGCTAAAGATAGATTTACAGTTTTGCAGGCGGGAGAAATCGACATTCTCAGTCGCAATACCACCTACACTGCGAGTCGGGACAGCACTACCGGACTGGAATTTGCCCCGGTGATCTTTTATGACTCTCAAAGCATCATGGTCAAAAAAGACAGCGGCATCAAAAGTTTAAAAGATTTTGCGGGCAAATCTATCTGCGTGCAGACAGGTACGAGCACCGAACAAAATTTGTCCGACCAAATGCGAAAATTAGGAGTTAAATACACTCCTGTGGTGTTTGAAGATGTGAATGCTGTCTTTGCTACTTATCAAGAAGGTCGCTGTCAAGGTGTTACTGCCGATCGATCGCAGCTAGTCTCGAAGCGGACAACTCTGCCGAATTCCGAAAATAATGTTGTTTTGCCGATCGTGATGTCAAAAGAACCGTTAGCCCCAGCGGTGAAAAGCGGCGATCCTAAATGGGCTGACGCGGTGAGATGGATCGTTTTTGCTGCGATTGAAGCTGAAGATTTGGGAATTAATTCGGGAAATGTAGACCAACTTGTTGCAAGCACTACTGACCCGAACGTCAAACGTTTGCTAGGAACAGAAGGAGATTTAGGTAAAGGTTTGGGACTCCCGAACGACTACGCAGTCCGCGTTGTGAAGAAAGTCGGGAATTACGGGGAAATGTACGATCGCAACCTCGGCCCCAAAAGTACACTCAAGTTAGAACGGGGTCAAAACAGACTCTGGAAAGATGGCGGTTTGCTTTACTCGCCGCCGTTCCGTTAATTTTAGTTAACTGTTGACGGTTAACTGTTGACTGTTAACTGTTAACAGTTAACCAACAAAATATTTTAGACAGCAAGGTAATCCGCGCTTACACGACTTTTAAGGTGCTTTCTAGGTGTACCCTACAAGATATTTTAGGCAGGCTAAAGTTAGGTATAGTGCGCTCTACATTAAACATTTATGAACCCCAAACCTCAACCGGACAAATCGCAGAAATTGCCCAAATTTAAAGATATATCAAAACTGCTGCGGGACGATCGCTTCTGGAAAATTGCCGGACAGGCGATCGCCCTAATTTTAGTAATAGTTGTTATTGCCATTCTCTGGGACAATCTCAGTGCTAATTACTCGCAACTGGGGATTGCGTTTGGATTTGATTTTCTCAATTCCCAAGCATCTTTTGATATCGGTGAAAGTGTAATCCCCTACAGTCCCGCCAACAGTTACAGGCAAGCTTATTTTGTCGGTTTAATCAACTCGCTGCGGGTGATGGGTATCGGCATTATTTCCGCAACAGTTGCGGGTTTGACGGTAGGAATTGCGCGCCTGTCCGACAATTGGCTGGTGCGGAATTTGGCTGGTTTGTACGTAGAAATTTTGCGGAATACGCCGTTATTGCTGCAATTATTTTTCTGGTATTTTGCAGTTTTCATTTCTCTGCCAAAAGTCGAAGACAATCAGCAGATGAGGGGGCCGATTTACTTGACAAATCGCGGCATTGCTGTACCAACGCCGGTGGCTTTGCCGGGTTTTGAGATTTGGTTGATTTTGGTAACAGTCGGAGTTTTGGCGGCGGCGGGGCTGTGGATGTGGCGGGCGCGGGTGATGTTGGAAGAAGCTAAGCCGGGAAGACAGTTGTTTTGGGCTCTAGGTGCGATCGGGCTGAGTGCAATCTTAGCTTTTATTATCACTAAAAATCTGCCTTTTCGGCTAGATTTCCCCCGCCTGACACCAGAATTGCAACTCGAAGGAGGATTAAAATTAACTCCAGAATTTGCCGCCTTGGTGACAGGACTCAGCCTGTATACTGGCAGTTACATTGCAGAAATTGTCCGGGCCGGAATTCAGTCAGTATCGAAAGGCCAGTGGGAAGCGGGAAAGTCTTTAGGGCTGAAGTCTGGAACAATGATGCGGATGGTAATTTTGCCGCAAGCTTTGCGGGTGATTGTGCCGCCTTTAACCAGTCAGTATCTGAATTTAGCTAAGAATTCGAGTTTAGCGGTTGCGGTTGCTTATCCCGACGTTTATTTTGTTGTGGGGTCTCCGACGTTGAATCAGACCGGTAGGGCGATCGAAGCAATGTTAATTATCATGGTAACATATCTAACAATTAGTTTGATAGTTTCTCTGTTCATGAATTGGTACAATAAAACTGTACAAATCAAGGAAAGGTAAATAGTTGAGATTTAATCTATTTTAATGGGAATAAAAGTAGAGCGCGTTAAATGGCATACAGTGACTTTAGCTTAGACCGAGTAACTAAAACTTTTGATTTAACGATTTCCGATAAGATTGATATGTTCGCTAATGTATCAGAATTAGAGTCGAGTACCTTACTTGCAGAAATTCTCAAAGATAATGTACCGTTAGCCTTGAGCAGCAACACTGAAAAAGCTCGCTCTGAAATGATTATCGCACCGATTTTGATCGATTTTAGAAAACAGTTAAACTTGGAAATTAGTTTATTTTCGGGAATAGACTTTACAGTAGATGTTGAAAAAGGATTAAATGGAAGTTGCGATTTTCTGATAAGCCATTCCCCAGAATTACTAATTGTTAGAGCGCCAATAATTATCATTGTAGAAGCCAAAAAGGAAAATATCAATGGCGGATTGGGACAGTGCGTAGCAGAAATGTTGGCTGCTAGAATATTTAATGAACGTGAAGGCAACGAAATTCCTGCGATTTATGGGACTGTTACTACAGGTACTGTTTGGAAATTCCTGAAGTTGCAAGAACAAATTATTGAAATTGATTTAGGTGAATATTATTTGAGAGATGTGAATAAAATTTTAGGAATCTTAGCGAACAGTATTAGAAATTAATAACAACTCACAATCTATGGAAACCATACCGATATTACCGCCCCCAGCCACCGAATCGCCCACTCCTTGGAATTGGGCGCGCAAAAACCTATTTAGTACCTGGTACAACAGCATTCTGACAGTAGTTTGCCTAATTATCGCCTTCCAAACTATTAGAGGAATTATCGTTTGGGCAACAACAAAAGCTCAGTGGCACGTGTTAGAAGCCAACTTGCCGCTATTTTTCGCCGGCAGATTTCCCCGCGAATCCTACTGGCGGCTGTGGATAGTAACGGCCATAATAGCCTTGTTGGGAGGATTAACTTGGGGAAATATTCAGCGGCAAGAACGTCTTTGGAATCCGCCTTTACTAATTATACTAGGTGCTGCGGTTGTGGGTGCGGTCATTTCGCCGATCGACCTAACCTCTCGCCTCTACCTCTTAGGAATTATTATCGCAGCCGCCGCCAGCTATGCCATCGGCAGGCAAATTCACCCAAAAATCATGGGCTGGATGCCTGCAATTTGGGTTCTTTCCTTCCCAATAGTTTTGTGGTTAATTAAAGGCGGGTTAGGTTTGACAGAAGTGTCAACAAATGATTGGGGCGGTTTAGTACTGACGCTGTTTTTAGCAGTTATTAGTATTGTGCTTTCCTTTCCTTTAGGGGTATTGCTAGCACTCGGCAGACAAAGTTCTTTGCCAGTTGTAAGACTGTTATCAACCTTATACATTGAAATTATTCGCGGTTTACCATTAATTGGCATTTTGTTTTTAGGTCAAGTGATGCTGCAATTATTTCTGCCGCCCGAATATCCGAAATTGGATAGAGTGATTAGAGCCATTGCTGGATTAACGTTATTTAGTGCGGCATACTTGGCAGAAAACGTGCGCGGTGGCTTGCAGGCCGTGCCCAGGGGACAAATAGAAGCAGCTAGGTCTATCGGACTCAATACACCCCTGCTTACAATTCTCATTGTACTGCCTCAAGCACTGCGAATAGTCATTCCGGCGATCGGCGGTCAATTCATCGGATTATTCATGGATACATCCCTGCTGTCTCTATTCGGAATGTTAGAATTAATCGGAATATCCCGCGCAGTTTTAGCAAATCCATCCTATATTGGCAGGTACGCCGAAGTTTACATATTCGTAGGCATCATTTATTGGATATTTTGCTACTCAATGTCCCTAGCCAGCCGCAAAATAGAGCGAACATTAGGAGTAGGCCAGCGCTAAAAACTCATCAACTTTCATCTGCGTTCATCTGCGGTTAAAAAATAAAAAAAATATTATGGAAACTCAACTAACAGCCCCTGAACAAGTAATCGTAGCAGAAAACGTCCACAAATGGTACGGACAATTTCACGTACTGCGAGGTGTCAGCATGACCGTAAACCGAGGTGAAGTCGTTGTCGTGATGGGGCCTTCGGGTTCGGGAAAATCGACGTTTATTCGCACATTCAACGCCTTAGAAGAATACCAGCAAGGTAAAATTACGATCGACGGAATCGAACTTTCCCACGACTTACGCAACATTGAGACAATTCGCCGCGAAGTAGGAATGGTGTTTCAGCAATTTAACCTGTTTCCCCACTTATCAGTTTTGCAAAACGTCATGCTAGCCCCGGTGTGGGTGCGCCGCTGGCCGAAGAAAAAAGCTGAAGAAGTGGCGATGCAACTGTTAGAAAGAGTGGGAATTTTGGAACAAGCAAAAAAATATCCCGGACAGTTGTCTGGGGGACAGCAGCAGCGCGTCGCTATTGCACGTTCTCTAGCCATGCAGCCTAAAATCATGCTGTTTGATGAACCGACATCAGCATTAGACCCGGAAATGGTGCGGGAAGTTTTAGATGTAATGCGAAATTTGGCTCAAACAGGAATTACAATGGTAGTGGTGACTCACGAAGTCGGGTTTGCGCGCGAAGTTGCCGATCGCATTGTATTGATGGATGGCGGTGTTTTGGTGGAAGAAGCCCAACCAGAAGAGTTTTTTCAGAACCCGAAGGAAGAACGCACTCGCAAGTTTTTATCTCAGATATTGTAACTGATTTTAAAGTTTAATCGGTGGGTTTTGCGACGGTAGCACCAGTAAAAATCGCACAATTAAGGTAAAATAAAAGAGTGTACAATCAGTCTCTATTTTGCTGAGATAGCTTGCAATGCCATCCACAAAAACTCTGCCGTTAGTTAAAGACTCGGAACGCCTAGAAAGTCGCCTCAAAGAAATTCCGGCGGTTCCTGGTGTATATTTAATGCGCGATGAGAGCGATCGCATCCTTTACATCGGTAAATCCAAAAAACTCCGAAACCGCGTCCGTTCCTACTTCCGCGAAAGCCAAAATCTCACTCCCCGCATCGCGATGATGGTGCAGCAAGTGCGCGAAATTGAATTCATCGCCACCGACACAGAAGCAGAAGCTTTAGCATTAGAAGCAAACCTCGTAAAACAGCACCAACCTTACTTTAATGTCCTCCTCAAAGATGATAAAAAATATCCTTATTTGTGCATAACTTGGTCGGAGGAATACCCGCGCATTTTTATCACCCGCAAGCGCCGCGCAGGTAGTGCCAAAGACCGCTATTACGGCCCCTACGTCGATACAGGGGCGCTGCGGAGTACGCTGCATTTAATTAAGCGGATTTTCCCGCTGCGGCAGCGCCCTCAACCGCTGTTTAAAGACCGTCCCTGTCTGAACTACGACATCGGGCGCTGCGTTGGCGTTTGTCAAGGGTTAACTTCGCCGGAGGAATACCGAAAAATTATCCAAAAAGTAGCGATGATTTTCCAGGGAAGAACTCAGGAATTACTCGATATTTTAGAACCCCAAATGGAAGAAGCAGCCGAAGATTTAAACTTTGAAACGGCGGCGCGCATTCGCGATCAAATTAAAGGTTTGCAGTCTTTGAGTGCGGGTCAAAAAGTGTCTTTGCCCGACGATACGGTTTCCAGAGATGCGATCGCACTTGCGGCAGACACCCAGCACGCTTGCGTCCAATTGTTCCAAATTCGGGCCGGTCAATTGGTCGGAAGATTGGGATTTATGGCGGAAATACCCTCCCAACCCAGGGCGGGCACGGGGGCACCGCCCCTACAATCGGGGGGGGAAGAGTTATCTCAATCTCTTGTAAAAGATGGGCAAGAGTTATCTCAACTTTCTCTTTCCTCCCCTCCTTGGCAAGGGGGGGAACGAGGGGGGGTAGAGGCCGGAGCGATTTTACAGCGGGTGTTGGAAGAACACTATCAAAATGTCGAATCCGTAGAAATTCCCAGCGAAATTTCAGTGCAGTACGAATTGCCAGAAGCGGAAATATTGGCAGATTGGTTGAGCAACCGTAAGGGGCGAAAAGTTACGATTTTGACCCCGCAACGGCAAACTAAGGCAGAATTGATTGAGATGGTGGAACGGAATGCTGAGTATGAATTGGCGAGAATGCAAAGATTGAGCGATCGCAATTCTCAAGCAATGGAAGATTTAGCAGAAATTCTCGATTTGCCAGAAGTTCCTCGCCGCATTGAAGGTTACGATATTTCTCACATTCAAGGTTCTGACGCAGTAGCTTCCCGCGTCGTATTTATTGACGGTTTGCCCGCCAACCAGCACTACCGCCATTACAAAATTAAAAACCCTGAAATTAAATCGGGTCATTCTGATGATTTTGCTAGTTTAGCAGAAGTTATCGGTCGCCGATTCCGAGGATTGAAGGAAGAAGAAGCAGGCAAGATGGAAGATGGATTTAGCGATTTAGAAGAATCGGCAGAAATTAGCAATTTATCCTCGGTTTCTCATACTATTTCCGACAAACCAGACTTAATTATGATAGATGGCGGCAAAGGTCAACTATCAGCCGTTGTGGCTGTTTTGCGGGAAATGAATTTGCTAGAAGAGTTGCGCGTTGTCAGTTTGGCCAAGCAGCGAGAGGAGATATTTTTGCCGGGGGAATCTTTGCCGCTGCCAACTAATTCTGAGCAACCGGGCGTACAATTATTGCGCCGGGTGCGGGATGAGGCGCACAGATTTGCTGTGAGTTTTCACCGCGATCGAAGAAGCGAGAGAATGAAGCGATCGCGCCTTGATGAAATTCCCGGATTGGGACACCACCGACAAAAACAATTGTTGGCACATTTTCGGTCGATCGACTATCTCCGTTTAGCGACTCCCGAACAGTTGGCAGAAGTTTCTGGGATTGGCCCGCGTCTGGCGCAGCAAATTTACGATTATTTCCACCCGTAAAGTCTTACGCAGCATAGGAGACGGGGAGTTTTGGGGCGAGGGGGCGATCGGCGCGCAAGTCCCGATTCAGCCAGTGTGAGGAAGCTCTTCAAAATTTTTGAACAGATCTCTTGCAATTCCCAGAGGCTTGTGGTATGTTTAGTTTCTGTGCGCGGGCATAGTTTAGTGGTAAAACTTTAGCCTTCCAAGCTAACTATGCGGGTTCGATTCCCGCTGCCCGCTTGCGCCTACAAAAACCTCAAACCAACCAGAAATCAAGGGTTTGAGGTTTTTTATTGCTGCTTTTTTCGCTTGTCGAGGGGTCGGATTGACTAGAAATTGGATACAAAATGACTACGATTTGACTACGGAACGACCAAACTGAGTATCAAGTGAATATCCAATGACTACCCGATTGCCATTTTTGGAGACAATTTGGAGACAAATGAATACAAATTGAATACAAAGCATAACTGTATTCAGTTTGAGCCGTTTAGCTTGGCAAGTATTTCTCAAAACGCCTCCACCTCTCAGCTTGCGGTGAGCTGGGTACAAGAATAATTAGTTAACATAGAGTGCCCTGGTTTGGCAAGATTGCCGATCGAACTCAGCTTGAGTTATGACTGATTCGGAGTCGCATCAGTCACAAGGAGAGCCCGTGAAATATTTTTCAGTAGTAATGTATTTGCTGCGGGAACGGCAACAATTTCTTGAAGAAATTCGCCAAGGTGTAAAGCTCAAATCTAAAATTTTCGGTTTGTTGATTTCTAGTACCGTATTTTTTGGCATTTACGGAGCGATATTAGGTGCATCTAGTACGTGGATGCAATGTCTGGTTTCAGCAATTAAGTTGCCAGCACTTTACTTGCTGACGCTGATTATCTGCTTTCCCACACTTTACTTTTTTAATGTGATGTTTGGTTCAAAACGAACTTTTGAGCAGTATTTGACATTGTTGATGACAGCGATGGCAATGATTAGCGTTTTGCTGTTTGGATTTGCACCTGTTAGTTTGTTTTTCCTCATAAGCAGTACCAATTACAATTTTTATCTGTTGCTGAATGTTGCTATCATGGCAATCACAGGATTTTTGGGAGTAAGTTTCATTTATCAAGGAATGCACTTTCTGTCAGAACAAGATGCGGAAGGCAAAGACATCAGGCTAAATATTTTGCGCTTTTGGTTGGGACTTTATGCGTTTGTTGGGACTCAGTTGGGATGGACGCTGAGACCGTTTTTGGGGTCGCCGGGAATGGCTTTTCAACTGTTCCGAGACCGAGAAAGCAATTTTTATATGAGTCTGTGGCAATCAATTATGTCTCTGGGAGGATCGTAATTAATCCCAATTAAAGGAGATTTTGAAGAGTGATAGAAGCGGATTTGGAACAGTTAAAAATTTCTGAGAAGGAGTTGGAGGATTTGAGTGGAATAGCTTTGAGCGACGGTTTTGCAGCGGATTTTTACCGACCTGCTGCGCTCCGGGACGGCAAAAAGCTGTTTTCTCTTTTGGTGAATGAGTTGCTGATATTTTGCGTGACATTAGTTGTTTCGCTGCCTGTTGCTTTACTGGCTAATAAACATAATGTTGGTTTATTTAGCGATTCAGAGATATTTGTCCGGGTTTTACAAATAACTTTGGGTTTGTCGCTGGCGATTACTGTTGCTTGGAATGTCTATAAATGGGTTAAGGCAAAGCCTCTTGCAACGCTGGCGGGTCTGCTGGATGAAGTTGAGAAGTATCATGAGGTAATTCAGGCTTTAGATATTATCGATCGCCTAACGGATGCTGGTAATTTACAAGCCAATTTAATTAACCGAGGAGATGCAATTGAAGCATTAAAAATTACTAGAGAAAGTTTAGTCTGTGCTTTGAAAACAGAAAGAATTCTCAGGGAGAATCAGCAATTTATAGGTCGCCGTTACGAGCTATTTGCTAATATTGAAAGTAATTTAGCTGCTTTGATGGCGCTGGATGTGAGCGATCGGGCGACTGAATACGGGCGGTTGCTAAATGAGGCTTTGGAAATTGGGATGAGCGTACACAAAGAGGTAAGAAAGTTGCAAAATGGACGTTAGATTTGTTGCAGCGTTCCTGGTTTGTTGTAAAAGTAGTAACTGAGATCTTGCACCATGCTCGAGAACAGGCAGGATGCCTGTGCCACAAAAATTAAATTTTCTTGTGGGGTGGGTATCCTGCCCGCCCCTGAAAAGCTGATTGAAAATGGTGCAATATAGAAGTTACTACAACTTTGGTAGTGCTTTTATGTAAAGGATAGAGGATAATAGCACTACCCCAATCTTTTGAGGAGTCTCATGATGAAACCCTA
>NZ_JAUBQS010000122.1:0-6396 GCF_036701355.1 Microcoleus sp. Pol12B3 | reverse complement strand
GTCTGTTTCTCGGAGCGCTCGATATACTAGGGTTCTCGAACCGCAGTATAATTGCTCAACCAGATGATATTCTGAAACTCGGTTTGTCAAATCCACTGCGCTACTCCTCTGGATTACTCCATCTTAGACATTGACTCTTGTAACTAAGTATCAATAAATACTCCGCACAGTTTTTGGAAGGATACTACAAGCTTACGCGGGGCCAGGAGCATAAAAAAGTCGAATTAAATGTAAGTCAGGGGTAGAGCTGACATTGATTTAATTATCCACAGGGGCTGCGAAGTCAAGCGAGCATAAGCCATTGGGCTATATAAAAACTGTCCGAACTATTGTAACTATACACTTTTATTGGTCGAGTCTGAGGAAAATAGAACTACGATATCCCCAACAGACCGACTCTACCGCTTTTATGATTTTTCACTTTTAAACAGAAAGATGGCGCTCTATCAAGATAGTCTTATACCAATTTCATAAAACAGTGCTACAGTTAGTAGAAGTGCATTGTGCAATTTAGTAGCCAAATAGAGGTCAAAACAGTGTCAGGAGTTGCCAAGATTGTAATTCGAGAAACCGCAGCAGAACTGAAAACTTTGCTGGGTCTAGAGAAAGATGCTGTGCGCCACGACAAACTGCTGATTCTGTATTGGCTCAAAACCCAAAGAGTGGATAGTATATTGTCTGCTGCGGTGCGCTTAGGTAAGCATCGTACCACAATACAAAGATGGTTGTCTAGCTACCGAACTGGGGGAATAGAAGAATTATTATGCCAGAAACCTCGTCCGGGTCGACCCAGAATAATGAATCCCGAAATTGTAGAGAAATTATCAGAAGAGTTAAACCAAGTAGAAGGATTCAGTAGCTACAAAGAAGTACATCAATGGTTGACAAGCTGTTGTGACATTCCTGTGGCATATCGGACAGTGCATCAATGGGTAAGATATCGCCTTAAAGGCAAATTAAAAGTTCCACTTCCTGTGAATGAAAAGCAGAAATCAGGAGCAGTAGAATAGTTAAAAAAAACTGCCAATCTTAATTAAAGCCAGTCTGAGTAAAAGTCAGAGCTTTTTCAAACAATGGAAAAAAAAGCGGTATTGGAGTCAAGACGAAAGTCGAATGGGGTTACATACAATTCAAAGAAGAAAGCTAACCGATTACGGCATAAAACCGCAAGGCAAAGTACAATGGGACTTTACTTATTTGTGGTTGTATGGTTCAGTAGAGCCGCTAACAAAAGCCAGTTTTTTTTATGAGTTTAGTCATTTAGATACAGTGTGCTTTGAGAAATTTTTAGAGCTTTTTGCTAGTGAGTAACCGGAGGATTTACATCTAATTCAAGTAGATAATGGAGGGTTTCATAACTCTTTAAAGCTCAGTATGCCAGAAAACGTTATTTTACTATTTTAACCCCCCTAAAGTCCAGAAGTAAACCCAATAGAAAGACTGTGGGGATACATAAAAGAACAATTGCAATGGTTGAGATTTGAACAAATAGAAAAGTTAAGAGCGGCGCTGCAAAAAGAGTTAGAAAAGTTAACGAATCAAGTAATTGCTTCTTTGACGGGATGGAAGTTCATTTTAGAAGCCATATCTGTAGCAAGACTTTAAGAAAATGGTATTAGGGAGTATCTCAATGAAAGCAACCCAGCCCAAAATTGAAATTTTGAGGCAGGAGAGAGGAGGCAGAAGGCAGGAGGAAAGAAGAAGAAGGAAGGAGCCAGAAGAAGTGTTTTTACCAATATGAGATCCTCCCTAGTCTTATCCTTTCATCGGCAATGATATCGTAAACTCCGTCCCTTTTCCAACTACAGAATTTACCTCGATTGTACCGCCGTGTTTCTCAACTACAATCTGCCGTGCGATCGCCAATCCCAACCCCGTGCCTTTTCCTACTCCCTTGGTAGTAAATAAGTGGTCAAAAATATGACCTTTTATCTCATCTGATATCCCTGGCCCGTTGTCAGAAATGCGAATCGTCACCCACTCCTTAGACGGCCTTTCTGTCCGAATCGTGATGCAATTAGCTGGGGCTTTAATCTTCTTTAAACTCGGTTCCCGATTTGATTCTTCCAGTGCATCAATGGCATTAGCCAATATATTCATAAACACCTGATTTAATTGTCCGGGGAAGCAATCCACTGAGGGCAAGTTCCCATACTCTTTCACAACTTCAATCGCTGGACGCTGTTCGTTCGCTTTCAATCTGTGTTTGAGAATCAAAATCGTACTGTTAATTCCGTCATGAATATTGAAAGGAACTTTGTAATCTTTGTCGGAGCGGGAAAAGGTACGAAGACTGGTGCTGATACCTTGAATGCGATCGCACCCGATTTGCATCGAATTCAACATTTTTGGTAAATCTTCTAAGAGATATTCGATGTCAAGTTCTTCTGCTATTTGCTCGATGTCATCTCCAGGATGGGGAAATTTTTCTTGGTAGACTTGCAGGTATTTAGTCAGATCTTTGACGGCGGCGATCGCCTCATGAATATTGCCAGAAATAAATCCAACGGGATTATTAATTTCATGGGCAACTCCAGCCACTAAATTCCCCAAAGCCGACATTTTTTCGCTCTGCACTAATTGCAGTTGAGATTGTTCCACCTGGTGGGCGTAGTCCTGGGCTTGCTGATACAATCGCGCATTTTCTAGGGAAATGGCAGCCTGAGTGCAGAGGAAGTTGAGGACGAGGAGACGATCGCGAGTAAACACTCCTTTTGTCGAGCTATGTTCCAGATAAAGTATCGCAACTAAGTTCCCGCGATCGAGAATCGGAGTACATAGCATACTTTGAGAGTGATACTGGAACGTACAGTCATTCATTAAACCCGGAATATCGGTTTTGCCACCTTCAATAACCACAGTTTCCAGGGTGTGTTTGACATAATAAACCAGCTTGAGCGGAATCACCGCCGAGCCATTTAGAGGTTGGGTTTGCAGCAGGGTTGTGGGTAACTGGTTATCTGGATTAATGTGAGTTATTGCCCGGATTTGCCATTCCTTCTGATGGGGGAGTAGCAAAGCACAAGTTTCGGCGCCCGAAGTTTTTAAAATAATTTGGTTGAGGGTGTCGAGCAATTCATCAAGCTGAATTTTACTGGATAAAGCTTGAGCAGCTTGCACAATAGATGCGAAATCTAGGGCCTGGGAAATACTGGTGCTGCTATTACTGGAAGTCTGGGAAGAGTGGCTAATCGTTGCCAGCGTCTCTAGAGGATTAAAGCGATGTTTTGGCTGATTCAGGATAGGCCCAAGTAATTGGGGATAGCGTTTTTCTAAGTCTTCAACCTTAGCTAGTGCACCCCAACGGGCATAACAGTAATACGCCTCCTGCATATAGCTGGCGGCGACTTTTTCTTTGCCCCATTCCCAGTAGAATTTGGCCGCGAGTTCGTTGGCTAATCCTTCCTCTTGGATATAACCGTTATCCTTCGCTCCTTTAATTGCTAGATCGTAAAATTCTAAAGCTTCTGTTTTGCGAGAAAGAACGCGATTTTTTTCGGCTTCAACTAAATGATATTTGTGCAAGTAATTCATGGGACCATAATCTGCCCAGTCTTTGAGCTTGGCTTGATTTTCTTCCATTCGCTGCCATCGCGGCTCCGACTGGGACATCGATTCACCAGGAGTGGCCAGCACGTTCAGAGAATCATAGAAGTAGAAGATAGGTTCAACAATACTTCCCATCCCTCCAGCCAAATACTGTCGCGTTTGAGCAGCATCGTGTTCTGCTTTAGCAAAGTCTTCCAGCCAGTAATTTAATGTGAATCGATACAAGTAGAAGAAAGATAGTCGGTAAAAATCGACTTTTGCTTGAGCCAAGACTTTTTCTTCATAGGCATCCTGGCGTAAAGGAATCTCGTCCTCTGACTGACCCAAGAGAATTTGAGCCGCCTGCAAGTACGCCAACACACAGTTTGCTGCTGTGACTTGGTGGAGGTCGCACAACTGTTGGTAATAGGCGCGAATTTGCGGTTCGAGTTCAGCTAGCGGTTGACCGTACCAATAAGCATTGAAACAGTACAACTGGGCGTCGTAGCCCATAAATTCTAGATTGCCTGTTTCTAATCCAGCTTGATAGCCATCGAGAAGAATGGGCAGCGTTTCTTGCAGATGGATCGTCCAAGAACCAACATATGCCCCCATTAACATGGCGGTTGCGGCTCGAATGTTTTTGGCATCGGGTTCTAGGGCGAGTTGGTATCCTAATTGCCCAAACTGAGGCACCATTGTCATATCGCCCCACAGCATCCTCAGTTGGAAGGCGTAACCCACGTAGCAAAAAGCGGAAACCGGACTATTCCCGAATTGGATGGACAACTTAACCTGAAGTGCCACCACCAGGAAATAAAGCTTGGTGCCGGACATATAACAGACGGGTGTCAGCCGAGCCGCATTTTGCATAATGGCTAATTGCTGAGGGTCGCTCATTTTCGGCAGATGAAAGAATGATTCTATAGAGCGACCTTCAATTAAGGCATCAATTTCTTGCTTCAACTGCCGAATATCGTCTAGGGTTGGTTCATTTGGTAGGTTTACTCCTAACATTTGGAAGACTGATTGACCGATCGCGATCGCCTCGACAAATTTATTGTGGGCGACCAATGCCTGGATTTTGACTTGGTAAACTTGCACCTGTTCTAAAGGTGTTTTCGCATGATGAATGACCGCTTCAATCCACTTGTGCATCTGCTCAAAATCGCCCGCCAAGAAAGCCACCTCGGCAGCTAAGTCGTGCAGGGATAGGGTCATTTCATAATGCCGTTCCCAAGCGTCTGTTCCCAGCAGTTGCAGCCCCACTGTGGCATATTCGCGGGCGGCTTGATATGCGGTGGCGGCTCTGGCTTTGTGGCAAGCAGTGAAGTTGAGTTGGGCGAGTTCCTCCCTTTCCTTTTGTTCTACAAACAGTATGGTTCCGTAGTTCAACTGATTGACTAATTCAAAAATGCGTTCTTCTCTGGCTTCTGCTGAAATTTGTTGCAGGAGTAATTGCCCGATTTGATAATGAGCGATCGCGCGTTCTTTTTCCGGAATCAAAGAATAAGCAGCTTGTTGGACGCGATCGTGCAAGAAGCGATAGACAACTGTTTGAGAAGTAGAGCGATCTATGTTATCTTCTTGCCCTACATAAAATTTATAAATCTCACTCTGAGGTAAAACAAAACCTTCCTGTAAAGTTTTCCACAAAGCCGTTGCTGTTGCCGTCTCCGAGATTTCCGAAACAATTGCTAATGTTGTCAGATCGAACTGATTGCCAATGCAAGCGGCTAATTTTAAAACATCCTGAGTTTCAACGGGCAATTTCTGTAACTGCTGCGCCATGAATTCAACTACATCATCCGTCAGTGCTGCTTCTGTAATTTTGCTAATATCGCACTGCCAATATCCTGCTTGAATATTAAAAACAATCAATTTATCTTGATGCAATGCCTTGATAAACTGCGTCGCAAAAAATGGGTTTCCTTTTGTCTTCTGATACACCAATTCCGTCAGCGGTTCTGCTAACTTAGGAGAACAAGTCAGCGTATCTGCTACTAATTGATTCAAACTGGTTCTAGCCAGAGGTGCGAGTGTGATGGTATTGACAATTGCCCCTATTTTCGTGACTTCATCTAAAGTCAACATTAAGGGATGGGCAGCCGAAACTTCATTGTCTCGATAGGCTCCAATTAGTAGCAGGTGACTGGACTGGGATTCACTTATGAGCAATTGCATCAACTTTAAAGATGCCGAATCTGCCCATTGTAAGTCATCCAGAAACATCACTAAGGGATGCTCTTTGGTGGTGAAGACAGAAATAAATTTTTGGAATAGTAAATTAAACAGATTTTGAGCAGCTATCCCTGATAATTCTGGACCTGCGGGTTGTTGTCCGATAATCCGTTCTAGTTCGGGAATGACTTCAATAATGACTTGCCCGTTGTCACCTAGGGCTGCTAAAATTTTGGTTTTCCATGCTTGGATATGGAGATCGCTTTCACTGAGCAATTGTGTCATTAAATCGCGGAATGCTTGCACAAATGCCGAAAAGGGAATATTGCGATTAAACTGGTCAAATTTACCTTTAATAAAATAGCCGTGCAGTCGGACAATTGGTTTGTGAACTTCATTGACGACAACGGTTTTTCCGATGCCGGAAAAGCCTGCAACGAGCATCATTTCGCTGTTCCCTTGTGCTACTCGTTCAAATGCTTCTAAAAGTTGCTGTATTTCTCGTTCTCGACCATAAAGCTTTTCAGGAATCAGGAAGCGATCGCATATATCCCGCGTTCCTAACTCAAAAGTTTCAATCTTTCCAGTTTCTTGGCACTGCTGCCAGCATTTTTCTAAGTCATGTTTCAATCCCCAGGCACTTTGATAGCGCTTTTCGGCATTCTTCGCCATCAGCTTCATGACAAT
>NZ_JAUBQS010000121.1:0-6450 GCF_036701355.1 Microcoleus sp. Pol12B3 | reverse complement strand
ATTCCCACCGATTGAACCAGTTATAGAGTGTCTTATAACTTATTTGAAAAATATTCATTAACTCTCCTTTTTTTACTCCTTGCGAAGCTAATATGAGGCAATGTGCTCGTTGACGTACATGATGATGTCGGCTTTGGCGATGAATTCGTTGTAGCAATTTAGACGAAAGAGGGTTTATTTCTCTGATAAACATCATATGAAACTGTAATTAACTCATAATTTTGCCGCAAATATCATTATACTATGTATTTGTGTAATTAATTCTGTCTGACTACTTAATCGCTTGAACTAAGCCAGAATCTCTCAATCCTGAGCTGGTTGCAATTGTTCGTCATTCGGGCGCGATCGCGTAAAATAAGAGCTTGTACGAGGCGGTGCTGTTTGTTGCCGAAGACGAGAGAATCAATCAAGGACGTGGGAATTTAACGCGAAGATGCCAGCAAACTACACCAAACTCGAAAAACGCCTTTGGGAAGCAGCCGATGAACTCAGGGCTAATTCTAAACTCAAGCCTTCGGAATATTCCGTACCCGTTCTCGGGTTGGTTTTTTTGCTGTACGCTAACTATAATACCATTTTTTTAAAGATGTGATAGAGATAAAGAATGTAAAATCCAAGACCACCCGGTGAGAAAACCAATGACGAGATCGGTGAAAGATGCCAAAATTTCCTGGACTTTTGTGCGGAGCTCGTCAAGATTACTAAACACCGACTTTCGCTAAAAAATCTTTGAGATATTCCCACACTCTTTCTGTGGGATTTACTTCAGGACAAGCCGGAGGCTGAAATAGTAAAATTATATTGTCTGGTAATTCAGATGAGCTTAAATTATGAGCGGGTGCGTTATCTACTTGAATGATGTATAATTCATGAGGATATTGGATTGACAAAAGTTGTAAATATGCTTCAAAACTAACTTTGTCTAAATGCGAAAACTCCCAAAAAAAACTTTTTACGCTCTGCGCTCGATACTGCCCCATACAGCCAAAAACACTCAAATTTCCATTGATGCTTCCCGACGGGCTTTACACCTGAAAGCGTCAGCTTGCGCCGACGAATTGTATGCAGCCCTATCCGCGTTTCATCACGCTCACCAATAAGTGACTTTTTTATATTTGTTTACTTGAGGTAAAGCTTTGTGTAGTAAAGCTTTTATCTGTTGATGCAAGTTATTTTTGAATTCCTTAATCGCCGTAGATTTCTGAGAAATACTGCGAGGCCTGGGAATTTTTAATTTACTTTTTAATTCCCCTCTTACTAAAGAATATACAGCCGGGTAACTACTGGCTATTCCTTTAATCAACCAGAGCCAAAGATGAACTTCTTTATAACTCTTAAATCCTTCGGGGTCTCTCAACTCTTGTTGCAAGGTCGCTGCTATTTCACCTGAGAACTTTTTTGGGCGACCGAAAACCTGCCTATTTTCTAACAAATTTTCCAGACCGCCCTTTCTATATTGGGAGAGCCAGCGATGAATCGTAGCCTCACTTTTACCTAAAACTGCGGATACTTCCCGCACAGTTTCTACTTGTTTTGACTGAAATAAATAAAGCATTTGAACTTTGTTATAAGCTAGTATTCTTTTTTGCTGTTTGAGGATTTCTCGTAAATTTTCTACAGATTCGGTAATCTTTATATGAGGACGACCAGACATTGTAATTATCTCCTTTACTTTTTATACAATTCTATCACATCTTTAAAAAAATGGTATAAGTTTGGCTTGGTTTCACAGGAAATTGCAGCGGGAAGCAGCAGGCGGCGCACGGTGGGTAAGACAGATTACCAGGCAAAAGGCGCGCTTTATTTGCCGGAAACTTCGCGTTTTGATTATTTAATTGATAGCCCGGAAGCAGAGGATATTGGCGGGGCGATTAATGCGGCTATGAAGGCGAGCGCGGATGAGAATGAGGAACTCGGCGGGGCTTTGCCTAGAAATTACAACAGCTTGGAAAAACCGATTTTGCGGGAGTTGTTGAAAATCTTAAATCGGATTTCCCGAAAGAATATTACTGAGGATGCGTTTGGGGAAATTTATCAGTATTTCCTGGGGAATTTTGCTCAGAAAGAAGGGCACAAAGGCGGAGAGTTTTTTACTCCAATTTCACTGGTTAAACTGATTGTGGAAGTGATAGAGCCGAATTGCGGGCGAATTTTAGACCCGGCCTGCGGTGCGGTGGGAATGCTGGTGCAGAGTGCAATTCGGGTGAGGAATAAGTTAGGATTTGACCCGAATAAAGTAATTAGTGTTTACGGTCAGGAAAAGGTAGAAAGAACCTGGGGGGGTGACAAAGAGGCCTAGGAGATAGACCGAATCAGGATTGCAGCCCGCATACCTTGTTGATAAAAGCGGCGTTTAGAAGGAGTTAACTTCATTAACTGTTCCACTTCCAAAGAATATTGTTCTAGATAATTTACCCACTTTTCTCCATCTAAGTCGACACCAAATTTACTCCGTCTTTGATATCTTTTTTTATGCTCTTAACGCCGAAATACATATTTCTCTACCTGCTTTTTCCGAAGAGATATACCTTCAAATATTGCCAAACTATAGGCGATTGTCATCAGCAGAATTATGTTAATCAGTCGGTTGCCTTTTAAGCTAGTTCCTTCCTGATCGTAGCCGACTGTTTTACAATCTCGAAACCTTTCTTCGATACCCATACGTTGCTTATAAGTCAATACGGTTCAGTTAAGGCTAAAACCGTTGTAAACTAGGTATTATATCCAAAAAGGGAGAGCAAGTTGGCGTGCATCTCAAAGAATTCTCACTTTTTATCTCCCAAAATCCAAAGCACGGAGATATTCCAAGCAATAGAAATGGCAATTCCAGCCACTGCAATCGAACAGGCGATTACTAAAACGAAGGTTGAAGAGAAACGTTATCGTGCTTTACCAGCACAACTGGTAGTGTGTCTGGTAATCGCCATAAGCCTGTGGTCTAAAGATTCAATGCGGGAGGTACTAAAAAATTTGATTGATGGTCTTAATGAAGGGTGGATAAAAAAAATTGGTAAATATTGGCGGTTTCCATGTAAATCGGCAATTACTCAAGCCAGACAAAGATTAGGAGCAGGCGTGATGAGACAGTTGTTTCGGTTCTTCCTTACTTGGTATGCCAAACTAACAATTAAAATGCCAAGTAAGTAAACATCTATTTTTGTAGTTTTCAAAATTCCTAAAGCCATATGCAGAACGTTTTATTAACTTAAGCTTGTTGTTAATACCTTCAACAATACCACTTGTTGTACTATTATCAAAGTAAGCAATTATCTCGTCCAACCAATTAGTAATAGTTTCACAGTATCGGGAAAATATTGTTTAGCTCTTTTCTGCCAGATACCAATTCTCAACAATGCCCTCAACCAATTTTTTTTTTATTTTCAAATATTTGTCGGAATTTTTCTTTTAATTTATGCATCTCTGCCAGATTTGGACACACTTTTTTAACCTCCATTAATTTGATAGTTTGCTTTTCATTTAAATTCTGTTTATTCTTTAATAAAGAATATTTACTATCGTTTAGTCCCTCTAATATTTCTTGATATTCTGCTGCTTTTTTTGACAATCTTGAGGTTTTCTTTAAATTTATTACTTGCCTGATTTCGCGCTTTATTTGTGTATCTAACTCCTGGTTAACTTGTACCATTACATGAAATCTGTCCGCTACTACTTGAACATTTGGCATAAGTTTTTTTACTAAGGTTTTGTAACCTTTCCACAAGTCTATACTTACTTCTTCTATTTGTTCTAAAACCTGTGAACCCCATGAATTAAGGACTGGCTCGATTGCTGCTTGTGTTCTTCCGGGGACGATTGTAATTAATTTAGATGTTTCTAAATCTATTAATACGGCACAGTAATTTCCTTGACCTTTAATTAACGCTATTTCATCAATTCCTAGCTTTTTTAATCCTGATGGTTGTGACGAGAATTCTCGTGAGGCATCTGACAACATTCTTTCTATTTCTTCTGTTGTTACTACTCCTTGTTTTGCTACACTCTGGATATCACTTGATAAAACCGATTTGATAATTGTATTTGCTAATCGTTTTGTATAAGTTCTTCGGTTGTTTACAAAGTCAAATTTTTCGCTAAATGGTTTGCCACATTTTTTACATTTAAACTGTCGTCTGTTTATTTCTAAAAATACTGATGTTTCTCCCCAGGATAAATCTTTTACTAAGTATCGATGATTTTGATGTAATCTATTACTTTTGATCCCGCAATGATGACAATAACTTTCTTTAGGGATTGACTCCACCTGTAATATTATTCCAATTCCCGGTAGTTGATTCATTTTAGTTACTTTAATTCCTTGTAGATTCAGGAGTTCTGTTAGAACTTTAGTACCTTTTTTTGTGTTCATGACTGTAATTTGCTCCCAAAAATCAAGAGTGAATATTGATAGTTAACAATTAAACTAGCCCCAATGTCAAGCCTGACAAGGACTTGATTGATATTTTGACATATTTTTTCAATTTATTTGACTGATTTAGCTAGCTATTGATTTAGCATACCAAGTAAGGAAGAACCGTTGTTTCATTCTTTAGTGCGACCAAGGGCTACAGTTGAAACAGTAGGAGCTTTTATCAACGAACTCAGAGTCGTAGTGATAGATGGAACCTGCTTATATATCCCCTCTGGGTGATGAAAATGCCCGGGTTTTTGGTCGTCCGGGAAGTCCTCCAGGTACAACAGCAGCGTTTCCGAAAGCTAGATTAGTTATTTTATTAGAGGCAGGAACACATTTAATATTTGATGCCTTAATGTGTCCATATAAAATGGGAGAAAGAGTAAGAGAGTTAAAATTGTTACGCTCAGTGGCAGAGGGAATGTTATTGATGTGGGATAGAGGTTTACATTTTTACGCGATGGTAGAAGCCACAATCAGCAAAGGTTGTGAGTATTTGGGTCGAATTCCATCAAATGTTAAATTATTAAACGAAACACAATTAAATGATGGTTCATACTTGAGTTTGATTTATCGATCCGGCAAGTTAAGAAAAAAAGGATTTAAGCCAATACAGGTAAGAGTAATCGAGTACATAATTGAGGCTCCCAAACACCCAGTTACACAAATTAGATATCGTTTAATTACGAGCTTGTTGGACGCTGAAAATTTCCAGCCCAGTCACTTGCTTGTGAATATCATCAACGTTGGGAAGTCGAGAATACTATTGATGAACTCAAAGTGCATTTATTGGGACAAAAAACTCATATTCGTTCTCAAAGACCGACAGAAGTGGTACAAGAAATTTATGGTTTGCTACTAGGACATTAGGCGGTAAGATCATTGATTTTTCAAGCAGCAAGCAGTGCAGGTGTTTCACCATTGCGTCTTTCTTTTACTGGAACATTACGAGTTATTCGTCGTGCACGGCGCCAAAATTCCAGCGGTTACAACCACAAGAACTTCCCTTTTTTTAAATTGGTTAACTTGGGAGATATTTGACCAACTTCTACCTGAAAGGGTTCGTAGAAACAACCCAAGAGTTGTAAAAAAGCCTGTTTCAAAATTTCGATCTAAACAAGTTAAACACAGAGGTACTGGAATAATAATGAATCCTCCTGTATTTATTGTTTTAAGCACTGCATAGCCTTAACTGAACCGTATTGGCTTATAAGTATCGTGAAGCGAAGCTATCCCGTAGGGAATCGCTGCCTGCAATGAACCTAAATCTGTCAGAATAAACCACGCTTCATCAACCTTCCACGCCCCATAGTTTCTTTTCCACTTACAAGCAACATCAAATCCAGTAGCAGCCTGAGTTTTTCTCACTCTTTTACCTGGAAAATATAAAGAGGTTCCCGGCACTATTCCTAATTCATCTAATTGCTGCCAAACTAAATGGTCTGTTTCAATACAATGATTCTTCTTCAGTCTTGAGCAAAAAGACACACCCTTTTGCTTCAGCCAGAATCCTTGGGTCAATCGAACAAAATTCACGGTCTCCTAAAACAATGACTTTATATTCTCAAAATAATGGTACAACTTGCTGTAGATTTGTCGGAGAGTTCCTCGAAGTTGCTGCGGCCCAATTTGGGTAACAATGACCAGTATAATGGAATTGCTCTTCGCTCCCAGATTAAGCTAACCATGAACAAATTAATACAGCCCCATTGGCTGCGGCGATCTATTGCAATTGATTAGCAAGTACCAACACGGCAATAAGTTGTCAACCAATAAGTAATTAATGGGAACCAAATTAATTCAATCGTTAAGTGAGGTAAGTCTAAAAACATTTGTAATTTACGTCGCAGACTTTCGGCTGTAATTAGATAGGGAAATAAGGAGGGAGAGCCTCTCTAATCTCACTTGTTTTTCTGATTAGACCCTGACGGGGTGACAACCCCGTCAAAAGCCTTACGTATCGCGGTTTGAGACGTTTTGTGGTCAAAAAAAATGGGCGACGGTTCTCAACAACCCCCATAATAGTTAAAATGCTTCCT
>NZ_JAUBQS010000120.1:0-6516 GCF_036701355.1 Microcoleus sp. Pol12B3 | reverse complement strand
GAGGACGACCAGACATTGTAATTCTCTCCTTTACTTTTTACACAAGTCTATCACATCTTTAAAAAAATGGTATTACGCCTCAAAAACCAGAGGAAAAAGCCTTAACTCGCGGACAGCATTTAGCAGATACCCTAGCAGCGAAAGTGGGTTCGTGGCCGTTTTTGATTGGACAGACAGTAATCCTCGCCGGGTGGGTGGGCGCGAACCTGACACCGGGCCTTCCTCACTGGGATCAGCAGCCCTTCATCCTGCTCAACTTAGTATTCTCCTTTGCCTCTGCTTACACTGCACCGATCGTGTTAATGAGTCAAAACCGCCAGTCGGATGCCGAACGCGAACAAAATCTCTACAATCATCAAGTTAATCTCAAAGCCGCTCACGATGTGGTACTACTGCACGAAAAGATCGATCGATTAAGCCACCACATTCCTGATTTAATGGAAAAGCTCAATCAGCAACAGCAATCTGTCAGTCCCATCAAAATGATGGTGATGCCAGCCCCCGTTAAGGCAATTACCGAAGTTAATAAAGCAGCTAAGCCGTCTGCTTCCTATCAGAAGCAGAAGCGTGAAGTTCCCATACTATTTCCCCAACTATTTAAATCGAACTTTTACTCATCAAAATATACAGAAGTGATGCCCATTTTACTTCCAACTCAAAAGCCCTCAACACATTCTGTATCCGCATCAACCTATTTCAAACTGTGACAATCAACGTTACTACTGAGTGAGTTATAGCGTCGGTGTAGCCCATCTGTTTAGTAACAATTTTAAGAAAAAAATACCTCAACATCAATTAATCTCCGGCACTGTTCCATCAATCCTACCATCACAATCTAGGGAGTTAGATATGAACCCATTGATTACCGCTATTTCCACAGGTTTTACAGCTTTCACCGCCACAAATTTAGATGATATTGTCATCTTGCTGCTGTTTTTCTCCCAAGTCAATGCTGTTTTTCGACGGCAACACATTGTTACAGGACAATATCTTGGGTTCGCAGCACTGGTCCTGCTTAGCGTTCCTAGCTTCTTTGGCTGTATGATGGTGCCGCGCCCTTGGGTGGGGATGTTGGGGTTAGTACCAATTGCCATTGGAGTCAGCCGCCTGCTAAATAGAGATACAGAGGCGGATGATGAAAATACAGCTACAGATTCCCCTCCATCCACTATTTTTGCTAGTATTTTATCCCCACAAACTTATAGTGTAGCTGCGGTTACATTTGCTAATGGAGGTGATAATGTGGGGATTTATGTCCCGTTGTTTGCTAACTGCACTTGGGATAGCCTGCTAGTGATTCTGAGCGTCTTTTTCTTGCTAGTGGGTGTCTGGTGTTATGTGGCTTATCAACTAACTCGCATGAGCGCGATCGCGAGCCTACTTGTCCACTACGGTAATTCCCTTGTTCCCTTCGTTCTAATGGGTCTGGGTACGCTGATCCTGCTCGATAGCCATACTCTAGAAGATCTCGGTTTAACGGTAGTTACTGTAGCTATCAGTTGCTTGTGGCTGCTGACATTGCTTAAAGACAGTTATCAATCGTTAGAGACTGCACCTCAAGTCGAAAAATTTGAGGTAAACTAGGGTTCAAGTTTCCTCCACTTTGCTGAAGTTGAAAAATAAATAATTTATAACTTCAGCAAAGTGGAGGGGTTTTATAAGAACAAACTCTGATTTATTACACAAAGGACAACAAAAATGAGCAAGTTTTTCAAAGTAATTCTGGTAGCTTTAGTGCTTTTCGTAAACTTAGCTGTAGCTCAGCCTTCTTGGGCCGGCAAGGATTTCACAAAGGGAGCTGACTATGCGGAAGTGACACAGGAATTGAATCAACTTTTGTCAGCTCAGAGCGATCCTTCCACTGCCGGTTATACGTCTGAACAGTACCAACAGCGGTTGGCCGAATTGCAACAGCAGAAGTACGTGCTCGAAACTGCTACAAAGCGGGCTCAGTGCCGTAATGAAACCGGGCAAACGCTGGCAGTTTATGCTAATAAGCCGAAAAAATCGCCCACGCAACTTTATTTCCTGGCAGCCGGTGAGATTACAGATGATGATTGGGATTGCGATGGTATTTACTTGCCAGCAGGGGCTCAAGCTACTTTAGGGCCAGCGGCTCAAGCGCTTTCTTTGACTGAACCGGTTGCTATTAAGGTTGTAGATGGTACGCAGCTAGTTGCTAAAACGAGTGCAGGAACAGGTGGAATTCAATTGAATATTACCCCTGCTAAAGTTTTTAAGGCGGGTGAGACAACTTGGGCCTTGCCCTCGTTTTCTCAGGCAGACATTAATGCACAAGTTCCTACGCCGCAACTGATTGATTAATCCTTTTTTAGGAATCGTCAATAGTTAGGGACTTGGGAAAAAATAAAGTCCCAGGCATAATAGAGGAGAGGCAATGCCACCATTGGCGATCGCCTCTCCTCTTTAGATCGCAAAAAAGCCAGAAGATGCTGAGTGATGCAATGATTCGCGACATTCCTCGATGCAGCCCACAAGTTAACGGGAAGCCGCAAGCGGTCAACTTCGCTGCAAATATGACGTGGCAGGGACTCAAATCAATTGTACATTTGCGAGAAACGACCTATGAAAAGGCGATTAAGGTTCTATCTTCGGAACTAGAACAGTACCTCGGGTTCTGGCATCGCTCCTCCATCCTGCCTCAATGGGATATCACAATTGTTCCCACTTGATAGGGATTTTATTTAATCGCCAGTCGCTTTCTGGTAAAAATACTTTAGGCTGTTTCTCAATCCACTTATTCCAGTCTGGGTAATCGACAGAGGGCAACATCTTTTCAAGATATTTTACAACTAGGGGATGCAAAATATTTTTTCCCTTCTTTAGACAATCCTGTGCAATTCAATTTCTTCTAACTATAAGTAGCAAAGGATGTTAGCTACCCAAGCTAACAACAAAGAAAAAATTTTTTATCAGCAAGCTATATCTGATTATCAAATGCTGTAAGAGTGTAAACGATGAGGAGTATGCCAAAGCCAAAAATCGATCGCCCCCACGCCCCAAAACTCTCACGCCCATTCCCACCCTTTCCCCCAAGTTATTCCCCAAGACACTGGTCAGCCCGGTCAACAGCGCTATCCTAGTAGTTATATAGCCCTTAAACCCGATCGACCCGGAGGCCCCTTGTTTAGCCTAGTTCAAAACACTTCTCGCAAAGGAGAAATTCTAGAGGTCGTCTTCCGCAACGGTTGGGACTACATGAAAAGCCTCCTAACCGGCCGCAAAACCGACGCACCCAGTCTCCCAACTCCAGCAGTTCTCCGCAACATCCTCGTCGAATTAGGCCCAGTTTTTGTCAAATTGGGTCAATTGCTGAGCACCCGTCCCGACCTTTTACCCGCCAGCTATATCGAAACCCTCTCCACGCTACAAGCGGAAGTACCACCCGTACCGTGGTCGGAAGTAGAAGCCATCGTCCGAATGGAACTCACAAAATCTCTGGAAGATACCTTCGCTAAATTTAACACTCAGGCGATCGCCGCAGGTTCCATCGCCCAAACCCACAAAGCTACTTTAAAAGACGGTCGCGAAGTCGCCCTCAAAGTTCAGCGCCCCGGTATTGATATCGTCATCGAACAAGACATCGCCGTACTCCGAGGTTTGGCAGAACTTGTCATGCTCACAGACTTCGGTCAACAATACGATATTGTCGCCTTAGCTGAAGAATTTGCGATCGCCCTGCGTGCAGAATTAGACTTCATTCAAGAAGCCAGCTACACAGACGAACTGCGCCGCAATTTATCTAAAAGTCGCTGGTTTGACCCCACACAAGTTGTCCTACCAGAAATTAACTGGGAGTTAACTACAAAAAAACTCTTAGTAATGGAGTGGCTGAACGGAGTCCCAATTTTGTTAGGCGATTTGCAAGGAATTCGCCACAAAGGAGATGTAAATGCCGAACGCGAAGAAATTACAACGCTGCTTTGCCGCGTTTTCTTCCAGCAGTTGTACATCGACGGATTCTTTCACGCAGACCCGCATCCCGGCAATTTGTTTTATCTCAAAGATGGCCGGATAGCCCTGCTAGACTGCGGTATGGTCGGCAGATTAGACCCGCGCACTCAGCAGAATTTGACCGAAATGTTGTTGGCAATTGTCGATTTAGATGCTCAGCGCTGCGCTCAATTAACTTTGGAAATGGCAGAATTTGCTCAGCCGAAAAGTTTAGCAAATCTCGAAAACGATTTAGCTCGAATGCTGCGCAAGTATTACAATGTGAGCTTGTCGCAAATGAACTTGTCGGAAATTTTTTATGAGGTGCTGGAAATCACCCGAAAAAATAAAATTCGACTGCCCAGCAATCTCGGTTTGTATGCAAAAACTCTAGCTAATTTGGAAGGACTGGCACGCTCTTTTAATCCCCGGTTTAATATTGTAGAGCAGGTCAAACCGCTGATGACCGATATGTTTCGGCGTCAGTTATTAGGAGACGATCCAATCCAAGCTCTTTTAAGAACGGCCCTGGATCTGAAAAGCTTATCTTTGCAATCTCCGCGACAGGTGGAAGTGCTTTTAGACCGGGTTACTTCGGAAACTTTGAAGTGGAACTTGACATTAAAAGAACTCGACCCGCTACGCCGCACTCTAGGGGATTCTGCGAACCGACTTTCTTTTAGTATTGTCGTGGGTTCCCTGATTATAGGGGCAGCAATTATTTCTTCTAACGCACAAACTGCTCAGTTATCTTTTCTGAGCACTGGTTTGTTTGGGGCCGCGAGTTTTTTGGGTTTTTGGTTGATTATTAGCATTCTCAGGTCAGGGCGTTTGCGGAGTTGATTGAAAAAGAGAAATAGGAAAAATTAGGAGATATAGCAATCCTTTCGGTAAACGCGAAACAAGCTTTTTTTTCAACAAACCGCCAAGACGCTATTGACGCGAATGTTGATAAGATCAGAGAAAGATTTCACAATTGATGCGAGGAGTGCTATAGCATCCTCAACTATTAAGCAACATCTCTGACTTAAGATAGGCGATCGCCCGCCGCAGCTAAGTCTAAGCTAGAAATTGTTAGATCGACCTAATTGAGGAAAAAAAGATGAGTAGCGGTCACGCCAGCCATAAAGGCTCTTCCACAACACCCAATACCAACACTAACGGTCAAATTACATCCCCAGACGACCAACCCGCTGACCCGCTAAACCAAGAAACCTCCGGTTATCCATTCCATGACGAAGCAATGGAAAATCCTGCGGCTACCGGGCGGCCGCACGAAGAGGCTGATTCTGGCGAAGAACAGCAATAGTTATATCGATTTAATTGTCATCGATATGCTATCTGCAAGGCGGTTCATTAGATGTTTGATAAAAAAATCCCGTTTGTACTAATTACACCTTGCACTTCCAGAGTCCTCCAGCGATTTCAATCTCTGCCGGGATCTTTAGGCAGGTTCAGTAGTACCTAAAAACTTCAAGACTAAAAACTCCAGTCGTTACGAAAAACCTATTTAACATAAAATTAAAGTTAGGGATTATTGCTAAATGAGCGGGATTAACCAAGTAGTGGAACAGAAAAAATTGCCGGAATTGGGATTAGTCTGTATTACAACATCCGATGCAGTGCGCTTTCGCACTGTCACCCGGAAGCGACTTTTACAGCTTTCAGAAACTGAACAAGAAACAGTATTGCGCGAGCTTTATACAGACAACTTAAAGCGGCTTGACAAAGCTATCGACTTCTGTTCTGCTAATCAAATTAAGCTCTACCGCATGACTTCTGCACTGTTCCCTTTTGCAGATACAGATTTGGGGGAAGGAGTGCTACACTCCATGACTGAGGAATTGCGGAATACCGGCGATCGCGCTCTTTCTTTGGGCATCCGCTTGGTACTCCACCCGGATCAATTTGTCGTCCTCAGTTCTGACAAGCTTTCTGTGGTTGAAAACAGCATTAAAATTCTGGCGACTCATGCTTTAATTTTAGATATGTTGGGACAGCCCCGATCGCCCCAGGCACTGATGAACATTCACGGCGGCAAGAGCGATCGCACTTCGCAGCTCAAATCAGTCATCCGCGACTTGCCAGAATCTATTCGATCGCGCTTAACCTTTGAAAATGACGAATACGCTTACAGTTCCTCGGAAATTTTAGAAGTTTGTCTCGATACCGGCGTACCAATGGTTTTTGACGCCCACCACCACGTCATTCACGAACATTTAGAAACTTACGACGATCCCAGCGTTGCCGAAATGCTCGCAGCAGCCCGCACAACTTGGTCTGTTCCTGAATGGCAATTAGTACACATATCAAATGGCAGAGAATTTTTTGCCGATCCGCGCCACAGCGATTTAATTACAGAAATGCCTAATTGCTATTATCAAGCTCCTTGGATTGAAGTAGAAGCTAAATTTAAAGAATTAGCTATTGAAAAGTTGCGCTCGGAATGGTTGTCTGCGAATGTTCCACAATTTAGCAATGTCTCGTAGATACTGTCTTGATCTGTCAAGGGGTAGCGAGCAAATAAGTTGGATCGAAAGGCTTTTGGGACTTTAAAATACC